>CAZRGJ010000238.1:0-4939 GCA_964599445.1 uncultured Planctomycetaceae bacterium
TCATGGAAAACTGCATCCGGCCCGCGTAGGTCGTGCAGCAGATGGAGGCGTTCGTCATCGAGCGGATCGGTGAGGTGGAATCGATCTCTTCGAGCACCAGACGCCCGATCTTTAGTTCTCCTTTTTCAGTTCTTGGAAACGGAAATTTTTTCGGGTGAAACATGGGACCGATATTCGTCAGGACCATTGAGGCCCAGCAGTCCCGCATTTTCACGGCTCCATGCAGATTCCCGCAGACCAGCCGTGCGTCCCGCATACTCTGGATCAGAAGGAAACCGAGCGAATGTTTTTTTGAGTACGCCATTTCCCGGTGGATCGAGTTGCGGAAAGAGTCGGAAAAATCGACGTCTTTCCATTTTCGGTCGCAGAAAAACATACTCACGATATTGCACGCCGGCATATTTTCAAGCCCGGGGACCCGGAGATCCATCGGGACGGAGATCCGGAACCATTTGCGGCGTCCCTCGTATGCGAGATCAGGATTTTTGAGACGCCATTCTTTCGTTCCAGTCCAGACTGCCTGAAGCATGACGTCGTTGAAGGTACAGCCCAGGCTGCGGCATTTCTGCAGGATCGAATCGGATTCTTCCTGCGTCAGTTTCCGAAACAGGATGAACGGTGAACCTTGTTGCGGCCGGGGATCTTCCGGAACTGGAAGTTCTTTCTTTCCGGTTCCGTTCTGAAGGCAGTTTTGAACGATCGGCTGGACGCTGCGAGTGATGAGACGCAGACTGCGCGGAATATGCGTCAGACAGACGAGTACCTGAAGGAAATATTTCCATGCGCTGCGTCCGTACCATCCGCGTTCTGCAAGCTGTTCGGGTGCTGGAGCCGGAATATTCTGCCACTCCGGCATCTCGATCCCCTGAGAACGGGCGTAACGGATCAGAAAGTCGAGAAAGAAACGGAAAAATCCTTTTCCGTCCCCGGCACTATGATGGCATTTGATGATGAAATCAGACCGGACGGTCTCGCCGGTTTCGTCTTTTTCCTCCACGATATAGAGACGCAGCATCGGTTCCGAAAAAAGAGAGAGCGGCTCGCTCGTGAGTTCCGGGTATCTGTTCCGGCAGACCCCTTCAAGCCAGTAAAGACGCACGCCGAGGATCCGGGAGTACTTTCCGCAATTTTCGATCCGGTCCTCCAGCCGTTCGGGGATCTCGGGGAGTTCCCAGGCGTAGCGGTACTTTTTAGTTTCCCGACAGAGTGCAAAAAGAAACGGGTGTAGTGCAAGTGCTTCCGCAAGCGCCAGTTCTGTCTGCTTCCGATCAAATTTTCCTGAGAAACGGTACCGGAGATGGCATTCCATCGGGTACGTGTCCGTTCCGTCCAGGAGCATGTACTCCTCAAAATGGGTCATGGGAAGACTTGATGGCAGCATCGTTTCTCTCTTTTCGTAAATTGGAGGCGTTTTGGTTTTTTTCGACAAAAATACCCGGCAGCCTGCTGTCTGTCTGTGTATTAAGGAAAGACAAAACAGAAGCTCCGGGACTATTTATCGGCATTTTTGGCTCTGGACATCATTTTTGATGTACATTTTAGGCCATCTGACCTTTGCAGAACGCTTCTGCCTCTGAAAACATGAAAGAGACGCAAAAACGAACAGCATGGAAACGCACTCAGATGCGAATTTCACGCAGGATGCAAAAAAACTCAAAATGAAATTTTGGGGTTTCTGCCGTGAATTTTGCGGTGGAGTCCATCGGCTAAAGGTCCCGCGCGGCGCACACCGTCAACGGAAGTATTTTTTTCTTTTCCGTCCCCCCTTGCATCTTTTGCCAAATCGTGCTATCATCGGGAACATACCCACCAACTTACCCTTTTTATCAGGAGCAAATTCATGAAAAAAACGATTTTCGCAGTTCTCGCGCTCACTCTCCTTTTGGCCATCAGCTTGGCCTGCCGACCGGTCCAGGCTCAAAATCCGGCCGCAAATGGTGAAGACGTCGGGAAAAAGACAGTCCGGATCCTCACGATCGGAAACAGTTTTGCCGACTCTCTCCGAAGGTATTTTGTGCAGACAGTGGATTCGGCGGACTGCAAACTGATCGTCGGTTACCTGAATATCGGCGGCTGTTCGTTTGAACGTCACTGGAATAATGTGGCGAAAGAGATCGCGGATCCGACGAAACCGGCATATTTCAAAACAACGTATCTGGAAAAGATCCAGAGCGAAGACTGGGATTTCATTTCGATCCAGCAGGTGAGTCACTGCAGCTGGCGATACGAGACATTTCAGCCGTTCGCGGACCAGTTGATCGAATTTTTGAAGAAAAACTGCCCGAATGCCGAGATCGTGATTCAGCAGACATGGTCCTATCATCCGCATGAAAAACGTCTGGTAAACTGGGGATTTTCGCAGCGTGAAATGTACGAGAAGCTTACGGAAGCCTATGATACGCTGGCGAAAAAACACGGTCTGCGTGTGATCCCGACCGGCGATGCCGTTCAGCTTGCCCGTGAGACTCAGCCGGGTGGGTATCGTCCGGAGGATCCCTCTACGATCTTCACGGGAGACGGCTACCATTTGAACGCACGCGGCCAATATCTTCAGGCATGCATCTGGTTCACGATGCTTTTTGATGAACCGGCTTCCAAAATCACGTTTGTGCCAGAAAAGCTGACGGCAGAAGATGCGGCATTTCTTCGCGAAACGGCACAGAAAGCGGTTGACGGGCGAAAAGCACAAAAATAGACATAAAAACAACAAAACATCAAAAAGTTTTTGAAGGGAGTTTCTGAGAGGGAAACAATTTTCAAAATGTTTCCCTCTCACGGCCGCCGCCGCATCGCGGGCAGTCAGACGGCTCTCGCAGAGTGCCGTCGTGCGTGGGACCTTTAGCCGAAGATCTCAACCACTGAAATCACAGCGGGCGTACGCACATTCTCTGTTTTTCCATCTCATTTACCGGCTTTCAAAGGTCAACGGCACATTACTTTCGATTTCTTCGATCTTCACGTTAATCGCGCGTTCAAAGAGGAACGTTTTCCGGTTCCAGTGGAAAGCCGGGTAATCCGAATTCTTCTCGATCACATTTTTCCGAAACGTCAGACCATTGACCGACTTGGCGTAAAGGATCGGATGATCGAACGTTTTGAAGACGTTTTCCTCGATCAGGATGGAGTCCGGTTTCCCGCCGTGGAAGTACTTTTTCTGTTCCTTCAGATTGGGAATTTCCGGATAGATCGAGATGATTCCGCTGGTAAACTGAAACATATTGGTCAGTGCGTTTACGAACGTATTTTTCCGAATGATCACTTCCCGGCACGCCCCGGTCTCGAACCACCCATTGCAGTCGCCGCACAGAAGGATCGCGGTCCCTGACGTATGGTCGAAAAGGTTTTCTTCAACGAGCGTCCGTTTCGGCGTGGAGAAAAGCGTACCGCGTGCCCGATTGTTTCGGATGATATTTTTGCGGAAAACGACTTCCGGCGTCCAGGTCAGATTTTCGATCCCGAAGGTACCGTTCTCGGAGATCTCCGCGGGGACCGGTTTTTCGAAGGTGATCTCGAAGACTTTCGCGCCGTGTTCGGTCGGTTCCGCTGCTTTGATCGCGGTGATGCGGTTCACGCCGTCAAAATGCTCCATGGTATTGGAACGGATGAACTGGACTTCATCGCCGACCGTTCCCCAATGGAAACCGTAAGACTGATGGTGCATATACTGCCCCTGAAGCGTCGTGTCGTTGACCCGTTTGACCACTTTCAGGTACGTGCCGTGAACATTGATCGCGTCGTCCATCATCGATTCGTAGAGTCCGTTTTCCGAAAGAATGAAGCCTTTGCATCCGGAAAAATGCGTAGCGTCGGCCTGGGTCGTGAAGTAGCGTGAGTCATTTTCACCGCGAAGGCAGACGGAAAGGCCGTTCAGATGGATATTCTCGCTCATCTGTGCCAGAACGCCCATTCCTTCCGCGTAGTGGATCTGAATATTCTCCAGCGTCGTGTTCAGATCATGAAACACGAAGATCCCGCACGCAGGCCGTCCTCCGGGACGAAGTGCCATGCGCGTACCGGGGATGAGTTTTTCGTTTTTCCAGTTCGGGCAGAAGAAAACGCGGGGACGGATCTCTTTCACGTTCGAGAGGTCGGCACGAACGTCGGAAGTCGTGAAAACCAGCCGCCGGGTCTTTTTCTCAAAAGCGATTCCTCCGCCGGAAGAGTGACGCCACTGCGTACCGGAGAAGAAAAGTCTTCCGTTTTCGACATCATATTTTACTTCCGGAGCAAGTTCGACCGTGATGCCCTCGGGGGTATTTTCGAGGATATTGACTTGGCAGATCGCCGGGTCTGCAAAATCGATTTTAAAATTTTTCAGCGTGCAGTTCGCGCAGTTCTTCAGCACGATGGGAAGCATTTTGCCGTGGAAAATAAACGTGGATCCGGAGCCGTTGAAAGTCACGTTTTTCAGGTTCTGTAACGAGAGTCCGACCGATTTCGGATTGTCCTGATCGTGATTCGAAATGAAATGCTCCTGAACCAGTCCCTGATCATAATAAAAATGGTAGGTCCCCCTGGGGATCGTGATGGTGATGGGTTTTGTGCTGTTCAGTGCCTCAATATCCTCCTGCGTCGGATTTTTTTCAGGAGAATAGAGACACTGGGCAGGATCGGAAAGCGCGTCGAGCTGTTCCTGAAGTCCGGGAATGCCGTGGATCGGAGTTTCCTGGGCAAAAACCGGAGAAATAAAGAGCGGAAGGAGGGCAGCCGCCAGAGCAAAAAACAGTTTTTTCATAAAATACTCCCTGGATCTTGAGGAATTCTGGAAATTTTTATGATACAATGATAGCAGAAAGAAGAATATTTTGCAAGGGGGAAGGCGGCGGATCGCAGAGAATAAAGAGATATTTGAGGCGAAAAGAGAGGGATTTTGCAGAAGATCTGAGAAAAATCCAAAAAAATTTAAGATGCATTTTGTATCGTAAAACACGGGATGAAA
>CAZRGJ010000239.1:0-4921 GCA_964599445.1 uncultured Planctomycetaceae bacterium
TAAAATTTTGACAATTTACCCCCTTGACTTGAATACAGAAACTCCAAATTCCCCTTCCTCGGAGGGATGGCGAACAATGCGAGACAGGGGGGGGGAACTCTTCCGAAACCTGAGTCCGTAAAAAAACGCCCGAAACCCTTCCACCGCCTACGGCGGTCCCCCTCCCCTAAAAGGGGAGGCTGAAAGTGTGGACCTTCTGGAAACCTTGAGTCCATAAAAAAAGGGAGAAACATTGGAATGATGTTTCTCCCTTTTCTATGGATCTAAATTTCTTTTATTTGCGTTTTCTCGAACGGAGCGTAACCAGCCCAGCCGCGCTGAGAAGCATTAATGCCCACGCGGACGGCTCCGGAACATCGGAAGTCGAAAATCCCTGAAGTTTTACATTGGCAGCTGCATAGTCGGTAAAGTCAAACATGAAGATGTCGTCACCGTTTTCCGGAGAGAACGTCAGCTGGATGGTCGACTGGTCAAGTGCTGTGGCATTTGCAAAAAAATCCTCGCCAAGCCAAGCCGCAAATTCTTCTGCGGCCGTCATGGAATCGAGTCCGCTGGCGGAGAGTTCCACCGTAAACGGATTCGAGGAATCTGGAAGTTCGATCCATCCTTCCGAGACCGGAGTCGTCAGCGCAAGCGTTTCATTGACTGCGTAATTGTCCGAACCGGCGAGTTTTTTAGAGGCATCGAGAATGACCGTTTTGCCGTCATTCGCCGTCGTGAAAAGTTCGGAGCCGAGGTTCACTTTTGTATTGCCGACGGTGCTGAGGGAAACGATATTCGTGTTCAGGATCGAGGAATCGAGAACCGTCAGCGGCATCGCCATCTGGACGTTGATGTCGCCAGAGAACGTATTGTTGCCGGTCAGAGCGAAGGTTCCGAAATCGGTTCCGTCCACACCGCCGATGAAGAGATCCACGCTTGGGACGAACTGTGCACCATCGATCGTCGCGGTCGCGCCGCTCATATTGACTGTCGAAAGGGCACCACCGTAAATGTTGACCGCACCGTTTCCGTGAGTTCCCCGTGCCGTATCCAGTCCGACGAGGAGCGTGTTGGAAACTTCATACGTTCCGCCGTAAAGAGTGAGCGTATTCTGTTCGGTACCGCCGGTATTCATGGTGCCAACGTACGTGAATTCGCTAGTAATCTTTCCTGCGTGCTGTTCCAGATGGTTGTTTTTCCCGCCGTTTCCGTCGTATGCACCGACAAAAATAGCCTGAAACGGCAGAGTACCCTGCATGTGGTATTCGATTCTGTTATTTTCGCCCTGCATCGTGATCTGACCGGCATCGGCACTGCCGTCACGCTGCTGGAATGTGTAGGAACCGTTTGGACCGAGGATAACCGTCATGTTGTTTCGCATCCAGAATCCGTTGAAGCTGGGATTTCGGACCGAAATAATGTCGCCGTCAAAATCGAGCGTGACGTTCGTAATGTCGAAACCGTAAACCGTTGCGGTATTGCCGGCAGGAATGACGTACGTGCCTCGCTGCGCAGTCGTGTGCAGACCATAATGATTCTGGAAAAACTGACTTCCCATCGTCGTCGGCCAGTTAGCGCTGTTTGAGATGAGATCGTCGGCCCCGTTACCGGTCCAGACGAAAGTCGGATCTTGAGCCAAGGCGGGAACTGTCAGACCGACACTCAGGGCGATCCCTAAAAGTTTTTTCGAAAATGAACGCATGAAATCCTCCACGAGCATGAAAATGAATTCCTTAGTAAAGTATTTTACGCCGATCCGTTCAAATGTCAAGTTTTTTTCAGAATTTTTTTTGAATTTTTTGAAATTTTTCCTTCGGGTTTGCCTTCTGTTGTTTCCGTGGTGGAGATTTTCGGCTGAAGGTTCCACGTGCGACGGCACTCTTCGAGATCCGTCTGGCTGCCCGTAAAGAGACGGCGGCCGTGAGAGGGAAATATTTTGAAATTTGTTTTCCTGCCTTCGGCGTCAGTGACCAGCGGGAACGGGTTCATGTCTGTGCGCGGAAGCGCAGTTCGCCCGCCGCGGTTCGCGGCCCTTCAAAAACTTTTTGATGTTTTAGTATTTTTTGAATTTTTTTGTGTTTTTCGTGTTTCCCTTCAGTGCGCTTCTGCGGAGATTCGGTGGTTTCAGTGGTGGAATTGATACTCCGTTACCTGATGAACCATATTTTATGAGGGATACGGAATCGTCGCTCATTCCGTATTGAAATTCCAGTTCCTTCAGGTGGTCTTTTCATTTTTCGCATTCCCATACAGACTCGCTGAGCACATCAAAAGCGTGCCGATTCTTTTTCGCATACAATTCTGCAGAAGAATCTGTTTGGGCGTGGATAGTGAGGCTGACACAGCCGCAGAAAACCTCTTCATCGAGGCTTACTGCTGGGGAAAGAATCGCTGCGGATGTGAGTTTTGTACAGTGGGCGAATGCTTTCCACCGGATATTCTTTATGCTGGATGGAAGCGTTACGGACTTTAAGTTTACGCAGTCGCTGAACGCGGATTTCCCTATGTGCACGATCGTATCCGGAAACCGTGTGGACTTTAAGTTTCGGGAACCGCTGAACGCAAAATTCCCAATGTGCGTTACGCTTGGAGGAATCGTATATTGGGAGACGGAGTTTCCGGCCGGGAATTGAATGAGAGTCTTGCCGTCCTTTGAAAAAAGGACTCCGTCAATGCTTTGGAAGCGGATGTTTTCATCCGAAAGCAGGATCTCCGTGAGTCCCCTGCATTCGGAAAATATGCCGTCTCCGACATTCGAGATGCGATTTGGGAGCGTCACCGAAATAATTTTCGAACAGTTGGCGAATGTGCGTTCACCAAGATCCGTTACGCTGTCTGGAATGGAGAGAGAGGCAAGATTTTCGCAGCCGCAGAATGCAAGGTCACTGATGCGCGTAACGCTGTCCGGAAGATCTACGGACACAAGACTGCTGCATTCACGAAATGCACGCTCTCCAATACTCACGAGACCTGCGGGAAAAGTTGCGGTCGTAAGGCTCGTGCATTCGCTGAAAGTGAAGTCTTCAATCTGCTTGATGCTTGAGGGAAGCGTTACGGCAGCGAGGTTTATGCAGCGGCAGAACGCAGCTGCTCCAATGTATTTTACGCTCTCTGGAATGGAAACGGCTCGGAGCTGACTGCACTCGATAAATGCTTCTTCTCTGATCTCCGTAACACCCATGGGGATCTCGATACAGTATGCATTGCCGGTGTATTTTACGATAGTGGCGGAATCGTCGGTGATTTCGTATTCAAATCCATGTTTTTTTAATTCGTCTTAAAGTTCTTCGCGTGACAGGACAGTATTGGCGTATTCATGAAATTTATGTAGTTCTTCTTTCGCATAACGTTCCGCTTCCGAACCCGCTTTGCCGCAGATCAGGGGCCAATAGTATGCGTGAAATGCGTGTTTCCCGATGTGGGGCACGCTGATCGGTATCTCTGCATACGCAAGCCTGCGGCAGTTCATGAATGCAAAGTCGCCGATGTACCAGACATTGGGCGGAATTTTTATGCAGGCAAGCCGCTTGCAGCGGCAAAACGCCTCATTTTCAATGCGGGTTACGCTCTCCGGGATATTTACGGACGTTAGCTGCGTGCAGCCTCTGAATGCACTTTCGGAAATGACCGTTACTTTGGAGGAGATATTGTATTTGGTTATACCGTACCCTTTGGGGTACTGAATGAGTGTGCGTCCGTCTGCAGAGTACAAAACTCCGTCGATGCTTTGGAAATGTTTATTTTTTGCAGAGAGCAAAATCGATTTTAATCAGGTACACTCGGCAAATGCACCGCTCCTATAAGTATCCATTTTGTCGGGGAGCGTGACGGAGCGAAGTTTTTTGCAATTAAAAAATGCCTGTTTGCCGATTTGCGTCAGTTCTTCCGGGAACACGACAGACTGAAGACTTATGCAGCCCTGGAACGCGGAGTTTCCAATGTGTCTGACGTTTCCTGGAAACGTAACGTCTGCAAGGTTTGTGCTGCCCTGGAACGCAGAGTTTCCAATGCGCATGACACTTTCCGGAAACGTAACGTCCATAAGGCTCGTACATCTGCAGAATGCATGATCGCCGATTTCTTCAATACCCTGGGGAAACGTTACGGTAGTGAGGCCTGTGCAGAAGTAAAACATGGAGTTTGGAATACTCCTGATTTTATTCGAAAGTCTGATGGAAGTGAGGCTCGTGCAGTAGCGGAACAAAGAATCGCCGATCTCTGTGACGCTTTCGGGGAACGTGACTGACTGAAGGCTCGTGCATCCCTGGAATGCGGAGTTTCCAATGTGCCTGACATTTTCCGGAAGCGTAATGTCCGCAAGGCTAGTGCATCTGTAGAATGCGTGATCGCCGATCTCCTTGACCCCTTGGGAGAGCGTTACTGCGGTGAGGTTCGTGCAATTGTGAAATGCAGAATTGCCGATACTCCTGACGCTTGATGGAAGCGTGACCGACCGAAGACTCGTACATCCCTGGAATGCAGAATTGCCGATACTGCGGATACTTTCTGGGAGAGTGACCGATGTGAGTTCGGTACAGAAATAAAATGCAGAATCTCCAATGTCGGTGACTGGAAATCCTTCAAAAACAGGAGGAACAACGACCGATGAAGCAGAACTGCGGCAGCGTGTGATCTCAATATGGTCTTCTAAAATCGCGTATTCGAAAGGATTCATGGTTTTCTAATAAAACGGTTTGGCAGCATAAAGAGACTTTGGGTCTTTTATCTCCTATTGTATTCTGCTGCCGAAAATTTGCAAAGGAGTTTCTGTGATTCTGTGTGTTTCTGTTGTTTCCGTGGTGGAGATTTTCGGCTGAAGGTTCCACGCGCGACGGCACTCTTCGCGTAGCTTCCGAGGGTCGCGAGGTTGGGAAGGAAGGTTCCACGCGCGACGGCACTCTTCGAGATCCGTCTGGCTGCCCGTAAAGAGACGGCGGCC
>CAZRGJ010000240.1:0-4893 GCA_964599445.1 uncultured Planctomycetaceae bacterium
AAATCAGCCATTGGACTCTCCGTACGGATTTGGATCTTGGTTTTGCAGACGGAAACTATTCCGCCGCATTCATCTGCCGAAATCATCCTGCCAAAATGCACTCCGTTTTCAGACCGGATGCCACAGGCACTCTTTCAGCTTAAATTCAATTTCTGTCCTCACAGTATACCCAAAATCGCAAAACATCAAACCGAAAAATGGGGATTCGTGCCAGACTTTTGAAAAATTTCGGAACTTTTCTTCCGAATGTACGCATTATACACAAAATGCAGGCCAATGAAAAGAGCAAAATGCCGAATTTTGAAGAAAATTTTTCCTAAAAAAACTTTCTTTTGGCGGCTGGGGACTTTACATTTCGTCCCAATTATGCTAAACTGGAGAAATGGAAAGACCTTCCTGCACGTTCTGGTCCCCGGTCCCCCTCAAACCAACGTGCGCCCACCAATTCCACATTCCTCATAAAATTCAGGAGTTCCCCATGCATCGCCGTCAATTTCATCAGACGATCCTACTTTCTTCCGCGTCCCTGGCGCTCGCCATCGGGGCGCATTCCGTTTCCAGTCCAGCACCAGCTGCTGCACAGGACTCGGTTTCTTCCTCGTGGTCTCCCGTCCTGAATAAAACGGAGATCTTTACCGAACGCACGCTGGAATGGTTCACTCACGGCTCCAAACCGGAATGGAATGCTGCGGATCCCGGCCAGCGCGACACATTTGCGGTCCTTCACCCCAAAACCGGAGAACAGGCGGGACTTCCGCTTTACGTCGTCCTCCATTCTGCCGGACACAGCGTCCAAAGCTGCCTTGAATGCACGAAAACCAAAGGAAACCACGACATCTACCATGCGCCGGAAGGTTTTTTCGCGCTCTATGTGGACTGTGCCGCGAACCGGCTCGACTGGTGGTGGGGCGGTCTGTCGGCTCATGAGACCGTAAACGACGCGAACCGTGCCAAAGCCGGTCTGGAACTGACTCCGTGCGAGAAACGGATCGTCGACACAGTAAAGTGGACCATCGCGAAATACCAGATCGACCCGAACCGCGTCTACCTCTGCGGTAATTCCATGGGAGGAAGCGGAACTCTGGGGATCGGGCTGCGCCACGGCGACATTTTCGCGGCGATCAAAGCAAACGTCCCCGCCGGAGCACAGCATGCCGCTCACCGAATGGGGGTCGTCGACGCAGATGGAAACGAACTCCCGCCCGACGCTGTCCCTGCCGGTCTCATTCCGGAACCGCCAGTCTGTATCGACTACTCCGGCACGAACGACGGATGGTCCAACGGGCATGAACTCCTATTCTCCGGAATGAAACGGCACCGCTATCCGCTGATCGCCTACTGGGGAGCATTCGGACATGCGAACAATACGGAAAAAATCTGCGAGGTCAACGACCTGATCGAGTCCCTCGACTGGCTCTCCATCCGCAAAAATGCCGCATACCCGGTCTTCACGAACGCGCAAAGCGACGATCAGGTCCCGTGGCCGGAACGCGAAAAATGCACGACCCCTGGACAGGTCAACGCCTGGTTCCGCTGGGAAAACGTGACGGACTCTCCGCGTGAATTCGAGATGGACCTCTGGCTCGTTTCCAATGAGGAACTCCGTTCAAAATTCTTCACCGTCCCTCAAAGCACGACGGTCGACGTGACGCTCCGACGGCTCCAGGATCTGAAACTCGCACCGAACCAGACGGTCCGATGGGAATTCGGAACGCACTCCGGGACGGCAAAAACCGACCGCGGCGGAGTCCTTTCGATCCCGGCACTCACGCTGACGCAGCAGAAGATCCGCCTGAAACTTCGCGTACAGTGATCTTGCGTTTCCTTCAGGAAGGCCGTCGCGCAACGAGATGGGGCGGCTGCGTGGACCTTCCGGAAACACCGAGGCCGCAAAAAACGCCGCTCCGCCCTTCCATCGTCTTCAACGGGGCGCGAATCGTAAACTGCAGCGGGTGGACTGCACTTCCGCGCTCAGGCATGAACCCGTTCCCGTGGGGTACTGGCGCAGCATTTGCGCCCTCTGCGAAAACTTTGCGCCTCTGCGCGAAAATGGGATCCGCATGAATTTCAAAAACAGCGCGGGTCTTTCTTTTGGCGTAGAGTCCGTCCCAAACGCACGTTCCTTTTCGTTTTAGTGCGTTTCCTTTCCCCTCGAATTCCCTCATTCCAGCAAAGGATCCCTTTCATGCTCCGCGATCCATTCCTTTTTCGGTCCGTTTTTTCCGCGCTCAGCCTTTGCACCATACTCAGCATCTGGTCCACCCTCTGCGTTGGTGAGGTTTCGCAAACGGCTGGCGGAACCGCATCCAGTCAGGCCTCCGCTTCAGGCCTGGAGCCAGATTCCGGTACGCCCCCCACACTCCCGTCCCCCGAAACATCTGCGGCGTCTCCGGCTCCGCTTTCGTTTTCCCCAAAAGTTCTCGCAGACTGGGAAATGCAGGAACGCACGGCACTCCGACTTCTGGGATCTCGGGAATCCCTGAAAGCTCTGGCCGAAACCGCTGAAAAACTGAAACTCACGCTGACGCTTCCGGAAAACTCCCCCCATTCTGCCGCGTTCCTGACGGCGTTGAACGAGGCCGTGGAAGCTCTCAGGCGTGAAGGTCTCGCGGAATTTTACCCGCAGGACTTTCGTTTCACCGAGTCCCTCTTCTTTCTTTCCACGCTCCCGCCGACGGCAGATCCGGAAAAGACACTTCCGCGCATCACGGCAAAACCGTCCTCAAAATACGATTTCCGTGCGATGTATCCGTACCCCGACGGTACGCTCTACCGGGAAACATGGTGCCGCACGGGCCAAACCGTCACGTACCGCGTCGAGGGGATGGAAAAGTCGAAAAAGTACGTCCTGCGCATTCTCTTCACGTCAGATTTCAAGCGGACTCAGCCGGTCCTCATCAACGGGGAGGAAGTTGACGTCGTGAATGTGCCCGCCACGACTGCATTTGAGCGATTTTATCCGCTGGAAGGTCTGACGGACGCCGAGATCGAGATCCGCCACACGACGGGGCCAAACGTCACGGTCGCGCAGGCGGACCTGCTTTGTGCGGAGATGCCGACGGAGGAGAAAAAGGCGGAACTTTCCGACCGGCTGGCCCGGAAACCGATCCCGCTTTTCCGCTCGGAGTGGATCCGGCTCCGAAACGCGATGCGGAAGGTCCTTTTTGCGCAGGAGGAACTGGATTTCGACGAACTGCTTTTCGTGAAACGCCATTGGCCGCAGGGAAACCATCAGTGCGGACATCGTGTCGGCGAAAATCAGACTGCGGGCGCCGACCTGATGATCCTGAAGGGGCTTTCGCCGGATGGCGAGGTTCGGGGACTCCTTCCGCCAGAACTCGCTGAAAAATGCGGGATCGGAAGACCGGACCTTTCTTTCGACGGAAAGAAGATCGTCTTTCCGCTCGCCTGGCCGAGAAATCCGCCAACGCGCTACCCGTGGGCTGGCGGCCACGCGTTCTACGATCCGGATGATCCGACCGACATGACGCACTACCATGGCGGCGCGACGCTTCCGTACGACGTTTTCGTCATCAACGCGGACGGAACGGGCCTGAAAAACCTGACGGATCTGCCCGACGTTGAGGATTCCGAGCCATGCTGGCTTCCGGACGGCCGGATCGTCTTCACGTCATGCCGCGGAGGGCGGGTCGTTCAGTGCGGCGACTGGTCTCCCGTTTTCGGACTCCACGTCATGAACGGCGACGGCTCGGACCCGCACCCGATCTCCCAGCCGCAGGACACGGAATTCTACCCCGCTCTGCTCGAGGACGGACGCATTCTCTTCACCCGCTGGGATTACGTCATGAAACCGTACAATACGATGCAGGAGATCTGGGCAATGAACCCGGACGGGACCCGCTCGATGAAGATCTATGGCGACTGGTACAAATTCTCGCGCGGTCCGATCGCGATGCAGGAAGCCCGCCCAATTCCCGGTACTCGGGAACTCGCAGCCGTCGGATGTGCGCACCACAATTCCGGCGTCGGACCGCTCTTGACCGTCAACCTGAGTCTGAATCGCCTCGGACCGGCCGGCATGAAACTCCTGACGCCCGAGATCGCGTACCCGGAGATCCGCGGTATGGATGACGAACGCGAAGATCCAAACTTCAACGACTTGGAGCAGGCCCCGAAACAGTCAGGCTGGTTTACTTCTCCCTGGCCGCTTTCGGAAAAACTCTTCCTCTGCGTCTACTCACCCGGCTCCGATAATCTGGACGACACGTACGGGATCTACCTCCTGACGGACTTCGGATTCAAGGAACTGATCTGGCGGTTCGACGACACGTCGTGCTATTGTCCGATCCCGTTCAAGCCGCGCCCAAAACCGCCGGTCGTCGCCGACATGGAACGCCTTCCGGAAGGGACTCCCGGGACGCTGATTCTCCAGGACGTCTACCGCGGTCTGGAAGGGATCCCGCGCGGGACGGTCAAGTGGCTTCGTGTCTGCGAGACCTACCCGAAATGTCGACATACGAATCCGCATCGGGTCGGTCTTGGCGTTAATTCCGGGTGGGATATGCGGGGCGTGCTAGGTTACGTGCCGGTCGCGGAGGACGGATCCGCCAGCTTTGAAGTGCCCTCCGACCGCATGATCTTTCTGGAAGCACTGGATGAGAATTTTCTGGAAGTCCAGCGGATGCGGAACTACCTGACGCTCCGTCCGGGAGAAGTTCAGGGCTGCATCGGATGCCATGAAAGCCCGCTGGACGTCTCGCCGGTCTCGCGCACGACGCTGGGACCGAGAGTTCCTGAAAAGATCCAGCTTCCTCCCTACGGTGCCGGACCGATGCATTTCGAGCGGGTCATCCAGCCGATCCTCAACGCCAAATGCGTCTCGTGCCATGACGGAACACAAACTGGAACGCAAACTGAAGCTCAAGTTTCCCT
>CAZRGJ010000241.1:0-4885 GCA_964599445.1 uncultured Planctomycetaceae bacterium
TGAGTCTGCGGACGAGTACCGAGCAGCTTCAGCAGATGCGCCGTATTCTGACGACGCAGATCATGCAGCTTTCCGGACAGGAATTGCGGGACTATATCGCGCGGGAATTTGAGACGAATCCGTGTCTTGAGATCCGCGAAAATGTGTCTGGAAATGAGAGAGGAACTGATCTTGGTCCTGAGATTGGCGAGGTCGGCGGTGTATTGGACGCGGATGTGCGGAGCATCGAAACCGGAAAAGAAACTGCGGAAACGGAACGGATGGCGGAATGGGAGGCTCTGCAGGCGGAAAGAGCACCGTATGAAGACGAAATGTCTTTGCCGTCACGGGCAGAACGGGAAGCGATGGCGGATCGGCATCAGGGAATGCTTGAGAATTTTGCCGACGATTCGCAGACGCTGGCTTCTTTTTTGGTCGAGCAGCTTGGAGCTTTAAGTATTTCCGATTCTCTGCGTGCGGATGCCGAGCTGGTCATTTACGCGCTGGATCCGCGCGGTTTTCTTCTGAAACCGTTCGACGATGAGGATCTCTTTGGTTTTGCGCCGGATGCGGAAGTGCGCGGTATCGCGGCTCTGGAGGTCATTCAGTCTCTTGAACCGACCGGAGTGGGAGCGAGAGACCTGCGGGAATGTCTGCTTCTGCAGATCGAGGAAAAAGAAAAGGAAAGCCGTCTGGAGGACGAATGGGAGGAGGATCCGTTTGACTACCAGGCGATCCGCCGATTTGTCTCCCGGTATGGAAAAGAGCTGGAATGCGATGATTTCGAGATCGCCGGCACTATCGCGAAAAAAAGCGGGATGAGTGTCCGTGAAGTGGAAGAAATGTTTCGTCAGATCGGGCGGTTGAGGCTGAATCCGAATCCGGGACGCAATTTTTCCTCTGAACCCAAAGTGCTCGTTGAGCCGGATATGTACTGCGCCAAAAATGACGCGGGGGAATGGGTCGTGACTCTGGCGGATTCCGGACTTCCGGAACTGGCGGCTGCGTCGGTCTCGATGAAGAATTGCCGGACGGAGGAGGAAAAGAAGAGTCTCCTGCGAAACAAAACGCGGGTCCTGTGGCTCATCGATGCGATCCAGAAACGGCAGGAAACGATGGAACTGATCGGAAACGCGCTGGTGAAGGCGCAGTCTGACTTTCTGGAAACTGGTCCCATTGCGCTTCGGCCGCTGACCCGGACTCAGATCGCGAAACAGATCGGGCGTCATGTCTCTACTGTCAGCCGGGCTACCGCAAACAAATGGATCGAAACGCCTCGGGGACTTCTGCCGCTTTCCCAGTTTTTCAGCCAGAGTACCGCCGCGACCCGTTCCGTTTCCGGAATTGGCGCAGCCGCAGAGACGGAAAGTGCAGATTCCCGTGATGCCGTGAAGCTGCGTCTGCGGGATCTGATCCGAAATGAGGATCGGACGGAACCGCTTACTGACGACCAGTTGGCGGAAATGCTCTCGATCGCCCGCACGACCATCAATAAATACCGGAAGGAAATGAAGATCCCGAGTTCCAGAAAGCGTAAGATCGCGAAGTAGTTTTCTTTCGGGAACGTATTCTGCACGCTCACGCACTCCAAAATGTCCCGCTGTCTGAAATGTCCCGCTGTCTGAAATGTCCCGCTGTCTGAAATGTCCCGGAACGAGGGGAAATTTTTTCGGTTTTGAAAAGATGGGAGAGTTTTGGACTTTCTTGGGGGGAGCCTGCTTGACTTTTGGGGGATTTCATGGTATACTAAAGAGCAGAATGCGTCAAAATTTCGATCCAGATGAGAGAGGAAATGCCATTTATGTTTAACGAATTGCCTGAATTGGGTGAGTTTCCGGAAAACTGGAAACGAATGCATCTTTTGGGGCTGGAGGATCTGACTCGCGAAGAGCTTCTGATCCTTCTGGATAAAGCGCAGGTTTTTCGGACCGCCTTTGATGAAGGCCGCCGAAAGTTTTCTTTTCTCAGCGGGCACACGAGCGTGACGCTTTTTTTCGAAAATTCTACCCGGACACGTACCAGCTTCAGTCTTGCCGCGCAGCGTCTTGGTGCCTCCTGTGTCGCTTTCACGGCATCGACCAGCAGTCTGAGCAAAGGGGAATCCGTCGTCGATACCGCGAAGAATCTCGAAGCAATGGGGTGCGAGTCGATGGTGGTGCGCCACAGTACGCCGGGGATCCCGCATCTTTTGGCGGAAAACGTGCACTGCTCGATCATCAATGCAGGCGACGGCGCACATGAGCATCCGACGCAGGGACTGCTTGACATTCTGACGATGCGTCAGCGTCTCGGTTCTCTGGAAGGCAAGACGGTCGGCGTTGTCGGCGATATTGCGCACAGCCGGGTCGCGCGCTCGAATGCCTGGGGCCTCAAAAAACTTGGCGCACACGTCATCGTCTGTGGTCCGTCGACGCTCGTTTCGCCGGTCTGGAAAGAAATGGACGTCGAATTCTCCCATTCTCTTGACGCGATCCTGCCGCGCGTGGATGTGCTGAACATGCTGCGGATCCAGTTTGAGCGTCAGTACACGAGTCCATTCCCCTCGACGCGGGAATACTCGCTCCTTTTCGGCATGAACGGCGAACGGCTGCGCCGCGGAAAGTCGGATCTGCTCGTCATTGCTCCGGGGCCCATCAACCGCGGAGTCGAACTGACGCCGGAAGTGGCCGACGGTCCCCAGAGTGCGATCCTGGATCAGGTCTCCAACGGCCTGGCTGTCCGGATGGCGGTACTGTGGCTGACTGATGGAGCGAGAAAAAGGATCCAGAATGCGTGAAGTACCGGGAGGTGATGAAATGTACGAAAAAATCGGAAACGTGATGCAGAGTATCCTCATCAAAAACGGCCGCGTGATCGATCCCTCCCAGGGAATGGACTGCGTGACCAATGTGCTCATCGAGAACGGGCGGATCACCGGCTTCGGAATGCAGCCGACGGGGAAAGAACGGGAGATCGATGCGGAAGGCAAACTGGTCGTTCCGGGATTTGTGGATCTCCACACTCATTTGCGGGAACCTGGATTTGAGGAGAGCGAGACGATCTTCACGGGAAGCGACGCGGCTCTGAACGGCGGGTACACTTCGATCTGCTGCATCCCGAACACAGATCCGCCAATCGATACGCCGGCGGATGTGGAGTTCATTCAGGATCAGGCCGCGCGGGCGGATCACTGCAATGTCTTCGTCATTGGGTGCATCAGCAAAAAGCGTGAAGGAAAAGAACTTTCCGAAATGGGGTACCTCGCACGGACGGGCGTCGTGGGATTCAGCGATGATGGATCGGACATTGAAAACGCGGACCTTCTGCGCCGTGCGTTTGAGTACGCCCAGATGTTTGACCTGCCGATCATGTGCCATACCGAGGACAAAAACCTCACGAACCGCGGCGTCATGCACGAAGGACGCGTCTCGGCACGTCTGGGACTGCGAGGGATCCCGTCGCTGGCGGAGGACGTCATGACGGCACGCGCGATCATGCTGGCGGAGTACACGAAAGGGCGTCTTCACCTGATGCACATTTCGACCTCCCGCGGTGTGGAACTGATCCGGGAAGCCAAAAAACGCGGTGTCAACGTGACGGCGGAGGTCACCCCGCACCATCTGACGCTGACGGACGACCTGCTGGTCTCTTTCGATACGAATTTGAAGATGGCGCCGCCGCTGCGTCCGCGTGAAGATGTGGAAGCGTGCATCGAGGGACTGCTGGACGGTACGCTTGACTGTATCGCGACGGACCATGCGCCGCATTCCGCTGAAAAGAAACAGCGGGAGATCGATCTTGCGCCGTTCGGAATCGTCGGGCTGGAAACGGCACTCTCGGTCCTCAATATGGAGTTGATCCTCAAAGGTCGGCTGACTTGGCCGCAGCTGATCGATAAACTGGCGTGCAGTCCGGCGAAAATCATCAAACTGCCGTCCGGAAAAGGAACGCTGGCCGTTGGCGCAGATGCGGACGTTGCCATCATCGACCCGGAATTGAAGTGGACCGTCACGGAAAAAGAACTGCGCTCCCGGAGCAAAAACAGTCCGTGGCTCGGAAAAGAACTCATCGGTCGGGCGGTCTGCGTCTTGGTCAATGGACGTGTCCGTCTTCTGCGCAGATAGGAAAACGAACGGGCCTCCGAGCGTTTCATTTGATTGCTGAAAATCAGAAGAGGCACAGAAACACACAGAAAAGGGAATCGTGTTCTCCTCGTGTGCGGTTCTGTGCCTCTTCCGTATTTTTCTCCGTGAACCGGTAGGCTCTTGCCGAAAAAACTTTTTTAAATTTCGGATCCTGCGCTCGGTTTCAGGAAGAGATTGCGGATCTTCGTCGCCGTATCGGCAAATTCCGGTTCGCTGCTCATCTGCTTCCATTCCGGCGAGGTCACGAATTTCTTCCAGTTGGTCCGGCGGGCTTCGTCGTTTTCGAAACTCAGCACGTACGAGATGTTTGGCATCATCGTTCCATAGAGCATTTCGCCAAAGAATACCGGCATCATGCCGCAGCGTTTGAAGAGATCTAATTCACCGCGAACGTCAAACATATTGCGCTTCGAGCGGTTGCGGTCGCACGACGGACTGAAGTAGCGGCGGAACTGAACGACGCGGTCCGGGGAGAGATTCGGAACTTCCAGCGTCGGGCAGTGCGGGAACGCGCGCATGAGCGTCGATTCCATTTCCGTGTAGAGTGCCTCATTCGTGAAGGTTTGGATCCGTTTGTCGGCATCCGCGATCGTGTGGAGTGCTTCATGGAAGGCTTCCAGTTTTCCGAAACACGGGGCGGACGTCATGAAAAAGACGGCGTTTTCGTAGATCGGATCGAATCCTTTGTCGTCTTTGTGCAGATCCATATTCACGGAGAAGATCCCCGTTTTGCGGAATCCCATTTCGCGGCATCGCGGGATCAGGAGCGCATCGCACCGGTC
>CAZRGJ010000242.1:0-4854 GCA_964599445.1 uncultured Planctomycetaceae bacterium
CACCACCATGTGGACGTGTTTCGCGTCACCTGCGACGGCGGCGGCTGGACGGATGCAGATCTCGGTCATCGGAACCCCGCGCAGCGGCTGACCGTTGAGGTCCTGGATGTTTTCCAGATTGATGAGGAAATCGCCCGTGAGCGAGTTCGCATCACAGAAGTAGCCGATCTCCGAGTCGCCGCAGGTCGTGTCGACCGCCAAGTACATTTTGGTCGTCGTTCCCTGAATGATCTGCCATTGAATGAACGGGAACTCCACTGCTGTGGATTCCGCCGGTTGGGCATTGCGCTTTTTCGAATTCTGGTCCTGCTCTTCCGCAAGTCCGCATTTCGTGCGCTGCCAGCCGTTGCCGATCTGGTTTGCCGTGTAGCGCGCGCCGCCCTTGAGCGGAACGCAAATGACCTGAACTCCGGTGTTCGCGAAAAGAATGTGCATTTTGTTTCTCGTTTTCCGTAAATTTCTGACTTCACATCAAATTTCGCACCAATGCTGCGTCGGTCGACCGTTCTGTGGGTGCGTCTCAAAAAAGACGCAGTCTGTACGGATTTTGATGGAGATCGTTAGGGTGTTTCTGAATTGGATTTTTTTGATTTCTCGTGCGTAGAGCCTCATTTTCACGGACGCTGCGCTTTGTGGATGACTGCCGGCTGGAAACCGGGATCTCAGTCTTTCATCTGGGCCAGAATGCGTTCAAACGGCTCCAGGATCTGAATGAGTTCCGCGTTTCCCGGCGGGATCTGGATGTGGTCGCCCGCGCCAAGTGCCAGTGCTTCCGGAAGACGCTCGCACCACCGCTTCATGAACGTGGCCGTCTGGCCGTAGTTCGCATAGTAGTCCAGCGGTTTTTCGTGCGGTTCGCGTTCCTCTTCGTCGGCTTCGAGCTGCGGAGGAGCGATCGCGGCCTGCGTCGGACCGGGGTTCATGACGTAGTCGTCAATGATCATCTTTACGTACTTGCGCCGGGCATATCGACGGGCAGCTTCATCGCGCGTCTTCAGATTGCACACCGGATTCAGTTCGCCAAGCAGCGTGTCGATGCAGTGCGAGCTGGTCAGGTAGTCGCGCAGGTAACGCACGAACGTATTCAGATCGTCGCCCGAGAGCCACGGCGCACCGCGGTCGTTCGATTTCGTGTACTGTTCCCAGCGTTTCGGGACCTGCTTCGTCGCCCACTCGTGGAGGAAGTCGCGCAGTGATTTTGGGATCGGGTCGCCAAAACGTTTTCCAGTGTCCGTGCAGTCGGCCAGCTGCCAGCTTTCACCTTCCGGGACGGAAAGCGTTTCCTGAAGCGCATAGACTCTTTCGTAAACGCGTTCCGGATCGTCCGTGAGCCAGTTCACCACTTTTTCTGCCGCACGCACGCGTTTCTCGCGGTCCACGTTCGCATCGGGGTCCACGACCCAGTCGCGGGCAAGGAGGAGGATGCGGTTCAGGACGTCGTTTACTTCCTTTTCCAGCTGATTTTGCTTGTCCGTGGCCGTCGTGACCGCGCGGATACCGGCACTGATGAGCGAAAGCCCGCCGTCGCCGTCCGTCATGGCCGCCTTCCACTTCATTTCCGGATTGGCGGTGTACTCCTGGACCCGTTCGGATTCCAGAAACGCTTTTCCGGCACGAACCCATTTTTCCGGGTCGTCTTTCAGACGCTGCGGCTCATCCGTGTCCCACGTTCCGGGGTAGCGGAGCGGGTACGTGTTCGTGAATGCCTTTCCGCGTCCGCCGAAGTCCGTCATGACCGGGCCCAGCGTGTCGACCAGCTGTCCGAGACTCTGCTGGTAGAGTCCTTTATCCGCGTATTCCTGGCGGTTGCGGAATTCTTCGTCGATCCCCGTCATGCCGATGAACAGTGCGGGAAGTTCGTCCGTGACCTTGCTCGGCCAGTACTTTTCGCCATAGCGCGCACGGCCCCATTTGTCGATGTGGTGCTTCATCTGCGACGTGACTTCGAGGTTTCCGCCGCGGGAAAGGAGGATCAGCGTCTGGATCTGAAGCTCGTCCGTAAAACGCTCGAAAAGGTACGCGACCTTACCGCGCTTCACGATCTCCATCTGCTCTTCCAGTTTGTCTGCGTCGGTACGTTTGCCCTGTTCGGCCCCCTGACGTCCGGCACGCATACCCGGAATGTCGAGGAAGTCCATCTGCTCGATGACCTTGCGCCAGTCGTCATTCAGACGGTGCGGGAGGATCGGGAGGACCAGCTCCAGCATGGCGGCCTGGATCGTTTCGAGGTCTTCGTCGCCGTTTCCGCTTCCCGGCGAGTACTCAAGCACGTACCATTCCTTGCGCTGACGGAGATGGAAGTCCGCCCAGTCCACGCGCGTGAAGCAGAGCGAGTTTTTGCGCTCATGGACCTTGGATCTCTGCGAGTCGAGCAGAAAACGAACGCCTGCCCAGTGCACGAGGATCGCCGGCTCGGGGGAATTGGCGAGTTTTTCCAGGAATTTGTTGATCCGGATGAAAAGATCCGTCAGCGACTTCCAGCCGCCCCAGAAGATCTCGCCGCACGCCTTGATGTACCCTTCTTCCGAGAGCATGTACCGGCTCAGAAGCGCACTGAGGATCGCTTCCTTCGTCGGATACCCGCGGCGGTCAACGGTTCGCATGTACGAGTACGCGTCGATGATGTCCATGCGCCAGCGTCGGTCAACGCTCGTGCCGGGATACTGCCGCGACATATCCTCGAGCATTTTGTCCAAATGCGATTCATCCCATGGAAAATCCTGTCCGCGGCATTCCACATGGAAACCACGAGCCAGAACGCGGATCCATTCCACGCGTGTCAGAGCCTTCACCATGACCGGATATTCCGGCGAGACACTTTCCGAAATTCGGTCTTTCGTCGTGAATCGCGTCACCAGAGCCGTCGCTTCGTTGGAGCCGGACTGCGGGTTCAGGTCCGTGTTGAACGAGAGGTCTTTATAGTACGCCGGCTCACCATGCGCTTCATCGCGTCCCAACGGGCTGAAGGCTTCGCTCTGCGCACGAAGCACCTGCCCCATGAACAGACTTTTTCCCACCTGCGACGGGCCGTAAACGGCCGCCGCTACGGGTACTTTCGACGACGTGTACAGACTGCTGGCCAGTCGGCGCAGCTGAAGAATCTCAAACTCGTCGCTCTCGGGGATCGGAAGCAGATCCACCTTCCGGCGGTCTGAATTGAATTCGGCGAGCCAATCGCAAATGTCTGTCGCCAATCTTTCTACCTGATCCGCCTGGCGGATGATCTGACGATCGCGTTCATCTGGAAATCCCATAAATCTCTCGTTTGTGCTTGGTTGAAAAAGGTTGAAAAGTGGAAAATCAAATACGGTATGGTGTTTCAGCCGGCCTGTTTTTCGAACACTGCCAGTATCCAGCAAACGGATGCTGGCAAAGTTGGGATAACCGGACCGAAACCGGATACGTCAGTTGACGTTCTGCAGCTGGCGTCCCTGATGAAAGAGACGGAAACTGCACGGGTACTGCTGAATGTTCTGCTGTCCCCTCGTCCTGGATTCGATGATCAGACGGTACACGTGGTCGTTTCCGAAACGTCCGTCGATTTTCGGACTCTCGATCGAAATGACCTGACCATCCGGAGCCGGAGAGGCCGGCATCCAGACATCGGACGGAGCCTGACCTTCCTGGTAGACTCGGTACTCCAGAGCACCTTCGTCTTTGCTCGCCAGGACACTGAATCGGATGGAGAATTCACCCGTCACTGAGTCGTCGCTCCCAAGCTCGCTTTCGACCTTGAGGTAGCGTTCTCCGATGACCGTCACGTCCGCGTAGAGTTCGTTCCCCATATACGAGCCCCAAACCTGCGTCTTGCCCGGGCCGACTGCCTGGAAAATACCGTTCCCCATCGATGCGAGGACCGAGGAGTCCGTCGAATCGATGTCGGCCGCGACCGGACGTTCTGTGCCATTTTCGATCGAAGAGACGACGAATGCCGGCGTCGTTTCGCCATCGCGGATGGTGAGCGTCTGCGGCGTGATCTTCAGATTCAGACGCGGAGAAACCGTGACCGGAAGCGCCGCCGTCAGACCGCTGAATGTACCTGCCGGATCGACTGCCTTGACCACGAGCGTCACGTTCCCCGGAGCATTCGCGCGGATCTGCCCGTCTGCACCGACCGAAACGATCGAATTGTCTGCCGGAGGCACGATCTCGTAGGCGACGTCAAACGGCATGGTGCCGTTTCCAGGGTTTACTTGCGCGGCATCCAGTGTTCCGGAGCCTCCCGCTACGAGGTAAAGGAGACCGGGGAAGACGTCCAGAGACGCACCGTCTGCGGAAACGTCGCCAATGTTGATCGCCAGCGGGACCGCAGAGGTCAGCGAGCCAAGTGTTGCGTTCACCAGGACCGTACCGCGTTTCTCGCCCAGAGGACGCACGACGTACCTGCCGTCTGCGCCGCGGCTGAGTTCTGCCGTCGTAGTGGAACGGTTGAAGTCCAGCTTGAGTTCCGGATCAGCCGAAACATTACGTCCGAGACGGCCGTCGGCGAGTTCTTCAAAGACCTCGACCGCGACAGCGGAACCGGTTTTCGAGAGACGGAGAGCCGAATCCATGAAACGCAGTCCCACGACCGTGCCGTTTGCGACGCCAGGCTCCGTCACGTACGGCAGAACGGCATCTTCACCGAAAATGTCCGTGCTCGTGACGCCGACCACGCCGCCGTCCAGGATCGTGTCGGCAGGACGGTAAACGACGGCAGCATCCGGATCGATGTACGCCGCTTCCACGCTCGCCGGGATCGTGCCGGGTTCGACGACCTCCAGAATGCCTTCCGAAACGAGACCCGCAAAGCGCGCGATGACCGACGTGCGTCCCACCGACCGTCCGAAGACCAGACCGTTCTGAACGACTGCG
>CAZRGJ010000243.1:0-4853 GCA_964599445.1 uncultured Planctomycetaceae bacterium
AACCTCCGAAGATAAGAGGGGTGTAGGATATGCTCATGATCCGGTCCTATAAAAAAGAAGCCTCAGTTTTCCGGCAAGTGTACCGGCTGAGGCTCCATTCTGCAAACAGAATACTGCAGGATCAGTCTGCCCGCAGAATAAATACTTTGCCGGAGTTTTCATCCTCTGCAGAGATGCGAAGTACCGCGACCTGCCAATCCCCGATCGTTGTATGATCCGTCTCGATGTAATCCTTCTCATTAAGTTCATCCAGCGAAAGGTTATCGAGCTGCTCATTCCATTTCATGGTTACTTCTCCTCGGGACCGTAGGTTGTGTAGGTGTCGTGGGTAATGTAGTTTTTGTACTCGTAATTCGCCCAGGCGGAGGAGATTGCAGTACCTCGAAGCCGAAGCTCGTCAACCAAAGGTTTCATCGTTCCTCCCCAAAAGTTCAGGAAGCTGTAGAAAGTCGAAGAGTCGTTAAATTCGCGTCCGGAGTAGGCGTCGCTGTTTCCAGAGTTTGACTCCAGGTCTGCGTAAATTGTACGGTGTGAGCCGCTGGAGAAGCTGAGACCGTAGTAGCGCATCGTGTCCTTTATTGTGGCAGATACCTCGACATTGTGCGGGTAGCTCCCGGATTTGAACAGGAGGATAGAATCCTGTCTCTGTATGCTGTCAGAGTTATACTGCTCAGCCGCCCCTAAAACACTGACCCCCTGCGTTGCCGGTTCAAACAGTGGGGTGTTGATGGTCCCGGATGGGTATTGGCGATCCCACAGCAGGGCTGTTGTAGAGTGATTTGCAGACGATAGCGAGACACTTCTTGTAGTCAGTGCGTTTGAAGAAGATGTGGATGATGCGGTACTCGTCCAGGTGAGCGCACGTCCCGTACCCTTGTCTTGCGAAACGAAAGCCGGGGACGTAAAACCACAGGAGTTAGACGTACCCTTCGCAACGTTTATCATTGTTCCGGACGGCAGCTTGTTGAAGTGATATACGACCGCGTATTCGCTCCAGACGGTCAAAGGCGAGCTCTGATCTGTGGTTATGGTAGCGTCTCCATAGCACATCTTGATCGATGTCGGCGCAGAAGACGAAAGCGTCGGGATCTGTACCCACCACGCGCCGCTCTTGGTCGAGTTATCATACCAGTCCAGCTCGAATGCAAGCTCATTTCCGTTTGCATCCTGAAAGTGGACGTCATATCCATTCGCAATGTTTGTATAATTCCGTGCTTTTACAAGGACCGGGAAGTTGGTAAGTGTAGAAGACGGCGGCGAAAACGTGACCCATCGAAACGGAGGCACAAACCGGGCATTGTGCACGGCATAGGCGAGCAGCGGACTTTTCAGGGCGTCAAATTGCGGCATGAAGTTCCTCCAGTTCGGTACGTAAAGCGACCAGCTTCGCATTGGTCTCGGCGATGATAAGCTGGCTCTGGTCGATCATGAACTTGAATAGTGCACTGAACTCCGCGAAGGTCATCAGCTCCGGAACGTCATTCACATCCGAGATGTAGACTATCGGGTAGATCTCCGCTCCGGCGGCATGGATAGGCGTCCAGTAGGATGGAATGTAGCGCGGAAGATAATATTTTCCATTCGTGTACTGGATCGGGCGGTTTTCTGCGTCGGCATAGTCTGCGTTCACTGCAGCGATCTCATCCTGCAGTTCCTGTATCCTGCGTGCCTTTAATTCCGACTCCGAAAAGTCTGTGAGGTTCCAGACACGGCATATTTTTCCGTTCTCGACCTCCCAGGAAAAGGCGGCACGCTGGGCGGACTCATCAAAGTCCGGTCTTTCGCGATCTTCCAGATCATAACCGATGCCAAGTTCCTCCAACAGCTCGTCCGGCGGATTGGATATAATACGGTCTTCGGTTCGGACAACAGTTACTGGAACCGGAATCCCTTCTTTCAGCTGATATTTCATGCGTCTCTCCTTATGACATAGCCGGTCAGTCCGGCACCTTCCATAACGTAAATGATCAGGTAATGAGAACTCGCTACCGGCGTGAAGACTCCTCCGCTGCAATTATCTCCTGCATGGGTGCTGCTTGCTGGCGCAGAAAATGTTGCGGCAGAAGATCCGGTACTGAACTCCACGACTGCCGAGTCGCCCAGATCCAGACCGCCGGATGAAACACTCACTGACGTGCTTACAGACGAGGCGTAATACCACATGCCGCTCTCCAGAACGGTAGGTTCAAAGATGCCCATTCTGACGGCGGTCCATCCAGTCCCCTGCCCGTCTTTGACCTCTTCAGTCTGCGTGGTGCCGTCCGTGTAGGTGATCGTGAGCGTCTCACCGTCTTTTACGATACTCGAAATCCCTTTCGTAGCGGACATGAATGCCCGGAAGGCCGCAGTCAGGTTTCTTGTGTTAGAGTCGATAAATGACAGTGCATAGCCGGGCGTAGGTGTCGGTGTGACCCCATAAACCGGGTGCCCAAGAATATTGTCGATCTCAATCTTTGAATATGTCGCCAAAGTTATGCCTCCTTAATGTCTTTCGGCACTGTAAACTGCCACCAACGATCTGGGTATTCTCTTCGATCCAGGGAGGAGTAATTCGCCCCGGAACAGGTCTCCGCATCAGAACCGGAGTCTCCCGAACCGGGATCTGTGCCGGAAAGTACCAGCTGCGCGTCAGCCTCCTTCGTCAGACCGGCATAGTCAGTTAAGTTAGGGTTAGCATAGGATGCCGTATAGAGAACCTTTCAGGGTTGGATAGTGTAACAGCATTGGGGAGGAACCTTTTGATCCGTGTCCCGCCCTCATTTGATCTCAAAGAAAAGTGTTACTCCTTCGCGGCTTTCTTTTCTTCCATCTCTTTTTTCCACTTCTCGAAGCGCTCCTTTTCAGCTTTTTCACGCCGGGCAGCTTCGAATTCCTGCCAGCGTTTCTGTTCCGCTGCGCGTTCCTCCGGGGTGAAATGCCACCACCGTTCCGGACGCTCGATCCGGTCCAGATTCGAAAAGCCGCCGGCCTGCCCCGCTATCCAGCCCGCTTTCGGGATGTAAACGTGCACGTCGTCTTTCATCTGAAGATAGCCAATGCGCCAGTCGGTCGTATGCCGGCTCGGCCAGCGTTCACCTTCCAGCCATTCCAATAGTCTCGGAATGAAGGAATGCCGACAGACCCAGGCGTGGTTTCGATGGGCATTTTTGCAAAGGAGCACGGCGTCATTCCCTTCAACCTCTTTCAAGGGATAAAAGTTCAGCGCAAGGCACTGTCCGCCGAAATATGCCATGTCCCAATCTTCAGGAAGAGCCGCAAGAAAGGCTTCCCGGCGCGTTTCGAAATCCTCGGCAAAAACCGCATCCTGCTCATAAAGCTCGCAGTCCTCGCCGCGGTCCAGCGTCATCCGCAGGGCGGTTTTGATGGCGCAGCACAAAGCCCAGCGGTCCGGCAGAGCCATCCACCATTTCGGAACTTCTTCCGTGTTGTTTTCCGGCGTAATATTGATCCGCTCGATGTCCGGGATCTCTGTCAATACGGCTCCCAGACGGTCCTGGAAAGCCTGAAATTTTTCGTCGTCATGCGAAATTACGTAAATCATGAAAGTTCCTTTCTAAAGTCAGAGATCAGGTGGTAGAACCGGAGATGGAGTAACTGGCGTAACAGCCTTCGTCAGAGTAGGACGGGAAGGTGTTCTCGACTCGTGCATGGATCGTGACGGTATCCGAGTAACTGCTGGACGCGTGCGCCGTAAGCATCAGCATGCCGCCGTTGATGCTCGCGCCGATGGCCGTTTCCGACACCGGGAGCTGTGTGGAAGCCTGCCCCTTAACGGTCACTTCGCTGCCATTGACATCGTAGGCATGAAGCACCTTCACAGTGAAGATGTCCAGGTTCCAGCCACAGATGAAGACCTCTGCGAAAATAGCTTGTGAATAGTACCCTTGCGGATAAAACACCAGATTCACACGCAGGGAAAACGGTCCGAACGGCGGGATGCAGGCGAAGTAGGGACTTCCGCTCGGCGTGTATATCTGCTGCCCGCTGTATCCGGACGTGGAGTACATATAAGTCGTAGACAGGGAGCCCCAGATCGAAATTGGATTCGAGCTGTTGTTCTCGGCATAGGGATAAGAATACCAGGGGTCCGCGTAACCCGGCAGGCTGGCGTAGCCGGTGCCTGAGCCGTATCCGCCGCTGGCACCGGCACAGGAGTAGGCATAGCTGGCGTATTCGGCTTGCGATGTGCTGTAAGCATAGTTCGCGGTCCGGGCGTAGTCCACGATCGCAGTTGTGCCGAAAAACAGAGCTTCGTCGATTTTCTTAAAGTTGTCGTTGATGATCTTTCCGCCTGATCCGGTAGGCTCACTGCCGTTTTCCTGGATGAGGACCAGATTCTGGCCCGTGTAGGTTGTGACTGGCATTAGTATCCTTTCTTAAAGTAGAGTGCTTTTGGATCCTGCTTGAGACCGTCCGCATTTTAGCGGGCAGAAGGATCTGGACCAAACCTAGTCCAGATAAACGGTCCATGAAATGTACATCTGCTCGGTCGTTTTGATCTTTACCGGGTCGTAGTTCTTTCTGGCAAAGACGATGTCCTGTGTCTGATCTTCGGAAGACGCCATGACCAGTGCTGCGCCGCAGACCTTGGAGGTCACACCTGTTCCGCCGAAGGGCAGTCCGTGAAATCCGGTCTCATTACCGAACACTGCCGAAAAAGTTACGGAATCATCGGCATTCCGGACCGGCTTGATCTCCAGAGGTTTTCGGACGAAATCTGCAGAGCCGGTCAATCCGGTAAAGTACTCTGCTCCTGCTGAAGTGTCAAAGCCCACGGGAGTTACTTCTCCGGAAGTGTTCTCGAATTCCAGATAGATGGTATTTACTCCGGCACCCCCGCACATCAGCGAGGC
>CAZRGJ010000244.1:0-4832 GCA_964599445.1 uncultured Planctomycetaceae bacterium
AGTTTTTTTTTGAAAAAAGATTTTTCCGCCTCAAGAAAACACCGTAAAATACGGGATGAACTTAACGAAAAAAATTTGAAAGATCTTGCAGAAAAGTGAACACGAAAAAACAAAAAGGGTTCATCCGGCAACTGAATACCGATTCTATTACTGAAGACTCTGAAGACTCACAGAAAAACACAGATTTAATCCCCAAAACACTAAAAACTGATTGCGTGAATATTTTAAAATTTTTTAAAAATTCATTCAGGTCTTTTTGTGTTTTGGGGATTTTTGGGATCTTCGAGTCAGGGACATCTCCCTTTTTTCAGTGTGTTTCCGCGGTTCTTCTGTGGACTCTGCGGTAAAATCAGATCCACTTCGGTACACGATTGCCGGAAGAGCCTCTTTTTTTATGGAAAGATCCAGAACTTACATCTGGGCTTTCGGGTTGGAGAAGCGCAGACCCGCACCGTCATGATACGTTGCGGATTCCGTGACGATCGTACCGTTCGGACCCGCCTGGAGGAAGTGCCATTTTTCGAGGTTTCCGAGGTGACGGATGTCGCCCGGGACGAGCAGTTCGCACTGCTTGCAGACGATGGTGTCTTTCTGGGACGCGGGCGGAGTGCTGATCGCCGGGACCGTTTCTTCGCCTTCGGACCAATTGTAGACCGTTCCGTAGCGGACGTGCCAGGATTCCATCTTCGCCGGAGCTTCTTCGGTCGGAAGATGACGGTGTTCCGGGATCATCTGACCCGGGAGGAGGTAAATGTCGTGGCTGAAATAGCGATAGTCGCGGCGATTGATGAAGAAGATGCCGCCCATACCGACGTTGGCGAAATCACCAAGCCCGAAATCAACGAACCAGATGTTCTTTTCGATGAAATCGTTCAGCGGATAATGGTAGGCTTCAAACATTTCATAGAAAGCCTGACGCGCACGTTCCACGAGGAATTTGCCGTCTTTATCGTAGAAAAATTCGTTGGTATAGCGTTTCACGGAAATCTCTCCTTCCTTAACTTTAGCGGCTGCGGCTGCATCCGCCGTCTGAATCCCCATCGCAGCAGCACCGAGGGACAGTGCCGAAGCCTTGAGCATGGTACGACGATCCATAATGATACCCTGTACTTTATAGAAATCGAAAATGTCCGGCAGACGCCTGCCGAACGCTCCATTCCAATGATCATTCCCGGATAAGCGGTACTGCGTACCAGGAATTTCTTCCATTATGCACGAATTCGGCAAAAAAATCAAGGGTCAACCCGGACTTTTTTTCACAATTCGCGAATATTTTTCCGCTCTTCGATCTCCTGAAGCGAAAAATGCCGTCCCCGATTGCATCCCGGACAGGTTCGGGAGATCTTTTCCCACTCCTTTTCCGATTCGAGGTTCGACGCCCAGAACGGCCACGTTCGGCACTGGGCGGGACGGTCACGGTAGATCTTACAGTTGGTGTGGAAGCGGTCATAGAAAACGCAGTCTCCGTTCGGATACTCGATGAGACTCTTCCGTTCTCCGACCTCGCGCACGAATTTCGCCTCGCAGTCCTCCACCGAGATGCCGAACCGCTCCGCGATCCGCTGGATCTCCTCTTCCGAAAGCCACACATAGCCGGGCGCGCCGGAACAGCATCCGCCGCATTCCTTGCACTCAAACTGCAAACCGCCGGCGTACCAGAGTTTCTGTTTTGCACACATAAAAAATCCTGCATTCCAAATTAAAAAATGAACTCTTTCATTTTACCCCAAATCCGCTTTTTTGCAAGACGGTCAACTCCCATTTCGCCAAAAAACAGAAAACTTCCTGAAAATCTTTCCGCCCCGGCTTGCGTTTTTCGCAGGATATTTTATATTTAAAGGCGTTCAATGATTTCCGGGACAAAAGAAGATCGGGGTCTTCTGTGTTTCCGGAACGGATCCACCTACCCTTTTTCAGGAGAAGATCATGAAATTCCTGTTCAACCTGCTTCTGCCGGCAGTCCTGTTCGCGGCAGCCGCGTTTCAGACGGTCACGCTCACCGCAGCGGAAGTGAAGACCGTCGCCTCGCCGTCCGGGATCGTCAGGATGGACGTCTCCGTCGGTGAAACGCTGACCTGGACCCTCACGTTCGACGGAAAGACCGTCCTTGCGCCGTCGAAACTCGGACTCACGTTCAAAAACGCTCCGGCACTCGGCGAAATGAAGATCGCGGACTGTTCTGTGAAGACGATCAACGAAACGTGGACCAACCCGCTTTCCAAAAAGAGCACGTACGCGGACCTCTGCTCGGAAATGACGCTGAAGGTCGCCGAGACTGCCGCTCCGAATCGCGAGCTGATCCTCGTTTTCCGTGCGTACGATGACGGCATCGCTCTGCGCTACATCGTGCCGGAGCAGGCGGCGCTTCCCGGCGCGTTTGTCCTGACGTCCGACGACACGCAGTTCGCGTTCACCGGCGACTGGACCTGCTGGGCCTCCGACCAGAAGCAGTTCAACACGTCGCAGGAAAAAGAATTCCCGCAGATGAAGCTCTCCGACATTACGGAAAACGCGTTCGCGATCTGCCCGCTGGTGGTCTCCGGCGATTTCGGCTACTGTGCTCTGATGGAATCGGACCTTCTGAAGTGGGCGGGTGCCCAGTTCGCTGCCGTTCCGGGCGGAAATAAAGCAGGCGGTCCGTGTACTTTGGGCGTTCGCCTTACTCCGCGTGCGGACGGCAACGGATGCGTTCTGCGCGAAACGGGCGCAAAATCTCCGTGGCGCGTCGTGACGCTCGGCAAAAAAGCGGTCGATCTGATCAATAATTCGGGGATCGTCCTGAACTGCGCGACGCCGTGCGTTCTGGAAGACACTTCCTGGATCGAAGCCGGCGCGTCCTCCTGGGACTGGTGGTCTGAGGGGAACAAAGTGCTGAATACCGACACGCTCAAGGCCCGAATCGACCTTGCGGCCGCCAACGGCTGGAAATTCACGACGCTTGACGACCCGTGGTACTTCAACTCCAAATTCCAGTACAAGCCGGAATTTCTCACCGACACGGCCAGCGGCTGCGGAACGATCGATCTGCCGGAAGCATTCGCCTACGCGAGATCCAAAGGTGTCCGGATCTACCTCTGGATGCACTGCCAGGATTTCGACTTCTGCGGTCACGAACGGACCTTCACCGCCTACGAAAAATGGGGAGCGGCCGGGATGAAGATCGACTTCATGGACTCGGACAATCAGGAACGGGTCGAGTGGATCGAAGACATCGTAAAAAACGCGGCGAAACACCGTCTCATGATCAACTTCCACGGCATGTACAAGCCGACGGGAATGGAACGCACGTACCCGAACCAGATCACGCGCGAAGGGATCCTCGGCAACGAGTACAATAAATTCGGCGAAGTCACGCCGAAACACTGCGCGACGCTTCCGTTTACCCGCTGGCTCTGCGGCCCCGGCGACTTCACCCCCGGAGGTTTCGTGAACCGTCAGCCGGAACACGCCTACCGGCAGAAGAACTTCCAGACGCCGACCTGCTGCGAACAGGGGACCCGCGCACACGCTCTGGCGATGTGTCTGATTACGGACTCCCCGTGCCTGACCATCTGCGACAGTCCGTGGAATTATGCGAATCAGCCCGGATTCAGTTTCCTGAAAAACATCCCGGCCGTCTGGGACGAAACGGTCGCGGTGGACGGCGAGATCGGGAAATTCTACCTCCACTACCGACGCAGCGGAGATAAATTCTACGCCGGCGCGATCACGGACGCGGAAGCGCGGGATCTGACGCTTAAGCTCGACTTCCTGAAGCCGGGCAAGACCTACACGGCACAGATCTTCTGCGACACGCAGGAAAGCGGCGGTCCGAACGTGAAAGACGCGGAAAAAATCGCGGAGATCGTGCAGGACGTCACCTCTGCCGACACGCTGACCATTCAGATGGTCCGAAACGGCGGATGGACGGCGATCTTCACCGAGAAGTAGACTTCTTTTCCATCTGATTTTCCATCGGATGATGCCAAAACGCGCAGGGGATCCTCTCTGCGCGTTCTTTTTCTGGAAAAAGTCTGGAATTTTTGGTCTTTTTTCGTACTTCGCCCCTTTTCATAAAATGAAAAAAAGAGTATGATAGAGAAGAGTGCGTCATGTATATTTTATGGAGGAAGCGGAATGAATCCCACTGCGTGGTACGTTAACGAAAAAGAATCCTTTGAGATCGTTTTGGGCTACCTGAATTTTTCGTCGGGTGATCCTGCCGTCAAATTTCTTGGAGCACTGAACCGGATCTGTACCCGTCTGGAAGAAATGGACGCCGCTTCCGGCACAGACCTTCCCTCCAGCACAGAGACCGCTTCCCAAAAAGAAAAAGAGGGAAAAGAGGATGAGAAAACGCCCCTCCGTCTCTGGTGCCGTCTCGGCGCGGCGCTTTGGGAATATCTGGATCAGGTCCAGCCGCACTCGGAGGTCTTCGCAAACGATACGCAGGTCCGGCAGTCGCTCCTGTTCGGCTTCCTGTTTTTCTTTCCGGAATACCGGGTCTGGCACAAGGATCTCCTTTTCCATCAGGAAGACGACATTCTGTTCAACGCCTTTTCGATCGGTCAGGCATTTTATCGGATCCTGAGCACGAAGGCTTTCGAGTCGGTCCCGCCGGACTTTTTCAGCACACTGGAAAAGAGCGTACCGGAGATGCTCCGTTCCTCCGATCTGACGGCGCTTCGCGGCGAGATCCCCGACGAGATCCGGCAGGCAGTGCATCAGGTGATCCGGCAGTACGATGATTTCATCGGCTATCGTCCGATCCCGGTCCTTCATTCCAAACAGAAAATGCAGCCGTACCAGCATGAATGGCTCCACGCCGTCCCGCTCTACATCAAGGGAGCCGG
>CAZRGJ010000245.1:0-319 GCA_964599445.1 uncultured Planctomycetaceae bacterium
ACCGGAAATGCGGAACGAAAAGTCCGTATCCCCCTTCTCGGCGGAGATCTGGATCTGGAGTGGGATGCCGAGACGAACCACGTCTTCATGACCGGCCCGGCAGTAGAGGTTTTTTCGGGGGAAGTATTTTAGAGTCCCCGACCGTTAAATGCGGAGACCGTAAAACGGTAACGCAGAAAAAGGAAATACGCCGGCAAAGAAACTCCAGAAGGAAAGAGAGAGGAAGTTCATGCTGAAGATCGCAGAAACCAGAGAAGCTGTCCTGAAATGGATCTCCCGTCCGCAGTACGTGCCGGCGAAAATGCTCATCGTCGCCCAG
>CAZRGJ010000245.1:329-2673 GCA_964599445.1 uncultured Planctomycetaceae bacterium
AGGATTTCAAGGAATTCCAGAAACTCGTCCGGACGATGCACAAACAGGAACTTCTTCGTTTCGGTGCAGGACACGTCATTTGGCCGATCCTTGATTCGGAGCAGGATGAACGGCGCATCGTCGGCTACTTCAAGCGGCATCCGGAAGGGTACGGTTTCGTGAGCGAAGTGGAACTGAATCCCAACACGGAAAACATTCGGGAAACGGACGAAGACGTCTTCATCCCGCCGGGAAAAGCACGTGACGCCTCCACGGGCGATTTTGTTGCCGTCATCCTGGATGAAGACCGACCGAACCGCGAACGTCATGGAAAACGCGGTCCTTTCGACGGACGTGATTCCGGAAAAGTGCGCGGCCGCGGCCGGTCCGGCGTCATTGAAGAGATCCTGGAACGTAAATCCCGCACATTCGTCGGCACGTTCCTCGAAAACCACGACGGATGTTTCGTGGAAGTGGACGGCCAGATCTTCCCGGACCCGATCCGCATCTCCGACCTTGGCGGAACGGCAGTACGTCCCGGCGACAAAGTGGTGGTGGAGATCCTGAATTTCCCGACGGCGTGGCGCACTGGTGAAGGAGTCCTGACGGAAGTTCTCGGTCCCCGCGGCGACCTGAAGACCGACACGATGGCGGTCATGCGCCAGTTTGATCTTCCGGATGAATTTCCGGAGCATGTCCTCGCAGAAGCACGATGGATCGCCGAGCTGTTCGAAAAATGGGAAAAGGACTACCAGTATCTTCTGGACGAAATGGACGACGACGCGGAATTCTGCTCCGAATCGGAACCGGAATGGACCAAAGACGGACGGCGAAATCTGCGAGACCTCTTCACCATCACGATCGACCCGGCAGACGCACGCGATTTCGACGATGCGATTTCGATCGAACTGCTCGAAGACGGCAAAATGCGCCTCGCCGTCCACATTGCAGACGTCTCCTACTTTGTGCCGGCCGACTCGCAGATGGACCGCGAAGCGTTTGACCGCGGAAACAGCGTCTACCTCCCGGACCGCGTCATCCCGATGCTTCCGGAGATCCTCTGCAATGGGATCGCGAGTCTCCAGCCGGACCGTCTGCGTCTGGCCAAAACGACCTTCATGACGTTCTCCCCGACGGGAGTCTGTCTCGATGTGGAACTCTGCGATTCCGTCATCTGCAACAACGCGAGACTTAATTACGAGCAGGTGGACCGATTCTTTGAAGGGGACCGAAGTGAACTTCCGGAACGCGTTCAGGACGTACTGACCAAATTCCGTTTTCTGGCAAAGATCCTGCGGGAACGCCGAAGCAAAAAAGGGAAACTCGAGATGAATCTCCCCGAGATCCGTCTGGAACTCGACCGCGACGGGCGCGTCATCGGCGTGCGCCGGGTGGAAAACACGGAATCGCACCAGATGATCGAAGAATTCATGGTCTCCACCAATGAAGCGGTCGCGCAGGAACTGATCTCGTCCGGCTCCAATCTGATGCGCCGCGTTCACAAAGCACCGAGCATGGAGAAATTCGACTCGCTGGGACTCTTTCTTGAGGAACTCGGCATCTACATGACGCAGAAAGCCGACAGGTTTGAGCTTCAGCACATTCTGGAAAAAACGGCGGGCACACCGAATGAATTCGCAGTCCATCAGGCGATCCTCCGCACGATGAGCCGGGCAGTCTATTCTCCGGAAGAGGAGGGACACTACGCACTGGCGAGTTCTGCGTACTGCCATTTCACCTCGCCGATCCGACGCTACGCAGACTTGACGATCCACCGCCAGATCGAAAATTTCATCATAGGCGAGCCGGCGAAACGGAATTTCCGCAAGATCTACGATGAAGGGAACCACCTGACCTGGTGCGAATCCAACGCAGAAGAGGCGGAACGGGAACTCACGCGCATGAAAATGGTCCACTTTTTCGCGGAAAAGGGAGACGTGGAGCTGGAAGCGCGCATCGTCGGCGTGACGCACCATGGATTTTTCGTTGAATGCGTAGACTACCCGATCAGCGGGCTGGTTTCCGTTCACTCCCTCCCCTCAGACCGCTACCGGTTTGACGTCAAAGCCAGGACGCTCTCCGGATTCCACCTCGGAAACTGTTTCCGGCTTGGGGATCTCGTGACGGTCCAGATCGCCAATCTGGACGTCAATCGGCGAGAAATCAGCTTCGAGCTGGCGACAGAAAAGACCCGGCGTCTTCATGCCATAGAGACGGAAGATCTTGAAAACCTGGACGAATTTCCGACTTGGGATGAGCTGGACGATGCCGAAAATGAAGACGCGTTCCAGACTCCGATGAGTTCCGGTCCCCATGCGCCCCAAACACGCGTTGCGGCGGCATTCGAGACGATCCACACACGGAT
>CAZRGJ010000245.1:2683-4827 GCA_964599445.1 uncultured Planctomycetaceae bacterium
TCGAAACAAGCCAGAAAAGCACTCCACGAAATGGAAAAGGCGGAAGAAATGCACGGTTCCGCGGCTTCCGGAAAACGGCGTTCCACCGGCACTGGATGCGGTAAAAAAAGTGGGAAAGACCGCAAGAAAATGACGCGGAAATGCAAGAATTGCGCTCCGAAAGGCAAAAAACGCTAACGTTTTCGCTTCGGAAAACTCGAGATGAATTCAAAGACGGCCCCCCCAAAAGGCAATTCGCCCCGGGGATACTCCGAAAAACCAAACGGGAAAAGATCCCGCTTCAATCGCGGCCTTTTCCTGTTTTTTCGGTTCTTTTCGTCAACCCCAAAAAGAAAATACTGGTTCCGAGCATAAACGCAGAATACATGAAGTTTGGTTTCGGCTCCAGGATCCACGTCCGGTCTTCCTCTGCCGCAGCCTCGCTTTTGGCATACTTCGGGACCTCAAACGTAAAGGACTTTATGTACCGGCACTGGAAACTGACCAAAACCAGAAAAACTCCCACGGCAAATAAAACAGCTCTTGGCATGACGGCTCCTCCCGCACTCTCTTTTACTGGTCGGCCGGATAGACCGGCGGCTGATTTTCCAGCTGGCACATGGCGTTTTCGGCTGCATGCTGCTCGGCTTCCTTTTTATTCTTTCCCCACGCGGGCTGGAAAGTCTGCTTCCCGACGCGAACGCGCACTTTGAAACACTTCCGATGATCCGGCCCTTTCTGATCGAGGACCTCATACGTCGGCGTCTGATGGAAATTCCGCTGAATGTACTGCTGGAGGACCATCTTGAAATTCTTGAGCGGCCCCCCCTGAAGTGCTTCCTGGATCTCCGACTCAAAAACCCGCAGAATATACTCCCGCACAGCCTCCATCCCGCCGTCGAGATACATCGCGCCAATGACGGATTCCTGTACATTCGCCAAGAGAGAAGGAGGGAGCTTAGTGCTTTTCAATCCTTTTCCGAGAAACAGAAAACGGTCCAGCCCCAACGTCCAGCTGACACGCGTACATGCGGCCCGGCTGACGATCGCCGACTTCATCTGCGTCATTTCCCCTTCCATCTGCGACTCGCACCGATGGTAAAGAAGATCCACGATGACGCACCCAAGCACCGCATCGCCAAGAAATTCCAGACGCTCGTTCGAAACCAGCCGGGTGACGGCACCGGACGTATGCGTTAAAGCAGCGGCAAGCAGAGAAATATCCCGAAAGACGTACCCGATGGCTTCCTGGCACGCTTTGAGTTTTGGCTGAGACTCTACGTCAAGATGAAGTTCCGAATCTGTTGCATCCATAAAGTTCTGCCTGAAGATAAACAGGGAACGGCATACTGACAAAGTCCAGCCGCTCCCGGCCCGATACTGGAATGACCCGCCCCCATCCGGCCCCAAAGATCACAGAATGAAAGACCCGGCACATCCGATCCATACCGGGTCAGGGTCCCTGGAACCGCGCAAGTCCGGTGATTTACTCTTCCACGAAGATCGTCTGCGTCCGATCCGGTCCCACCGAGCAGATTTCGACCGGAACACCAATGATCTCGCCAAGTTTCTTGACGTACTTCCGTGCATTTTCCGGCAGTTCGCTCCACGTGCGGCAGCCCGTGATGTCCTGCTGCCATCCGGGAACCGTGATGTAGTGCGGGATCACCTTGCGCAGATCATCCACGTGCGCCGGGAAATAGGAAATGCGTTTTCCGTCGATCTCGTACTCCGTGCAGATCTGGATCTCGGGCAGTTCACTCAGAACGTCCAGAAGCATGACGGACAGACAGGTCGCGCCGCTGAGACGTGCCGTATAGCGGGCAGCCACCGCGTCAAACCATCCGCATCGGCGGGGACGGCGGGTCACGGTACCATATTCGTTCCCCATATCGCGAATATGCTGACCGATCTCATTGTCCTGCTCTGTCGGGAACGGACCGCCGCCGACGCGCGTATTGTACGCCTTGATGATGCCGACGAGCTTCTGGATCGCTTTTGCGGGAATGCCCGCACCGCTGCAGACACCGACTCCGGAACTGTTCGAGCTGGTCACGTACGGGAAGGTGCCGTGGTCAATGTCGAGAAGTGCTCCCTGCGCACCTTCGCACAGGATATTTTTCCCGGCGTCAAGCACATCGAGAAGGAAAGCCGTCGTGTCGGTC
>CAZRGJ010000246.1:0-4820 GCA_964599445.1 uncultured Planctomycetaceae bacterium
CCAAATTGCACTTGTTCGCGAATTTCTGCGAAAAAGTGTGAACACGCCCTAGTTTTCAGAAGATTTTTTTCGGAAACGAAATACCGACTCCCTGCGGTGCCGCATTTGCTGCCGCAGGGAGTTTTTTTGGAACAAATTGGGATTTTTTGCTCCAGACGTCTGGAATTTTTTGTTCGATGTGGTATAATCGCCGATAATCAGCGGTTTTCTGCGGGAAAACTTTTTTTCAGGGAGGAAAAAATGGAAAAAGAATTGCGGCCGGCTTCGACCTGTGTGCGTTTGAGCGAAAAGGAGATCCAGTATCAGAAGCGTCAGGAGATCCTGAATCTCAGCATCGCGCAGATCGGGCTTCTGGTGCGTACGACGAACTGTCTGGAATCGGAAGGGATCTTCACGGTCCGGGACCTTCTGAACAGTTCTCCGGAGCGGCTTTTGAAAATCTCCAATTTTGGCGCGAAGACGCTGCTGGAGGTTTACGGTGCTCTGGAGAAACTGGGATTTATGCGGGATTCCAGGCGTGAGCAGAAGCCTCTTTCTGAATGAGTGCCGTATTTCGGCGTTTTGATTTCATCCCCATTTCGGTTTTCAGGCGATCATGAGAGAACATTCCTGGCTGTTTACGAAGAAAAGAGGAGAACATCGGACCGATTCCCAGCTGGTGGGACTGACGGCGGAACTGGTTTTTTCCGCGGTCTGCATCCTTGCGGGGGCTTTGGGACTGATTTGGCTGGGGTGGTTTTACGTCATTCCGGAGTGGAAGATCCACAGCCGGTACGAGGAAACCGAGTGCGTGCTCGTGGATTTCCGTATCTCGCCGCGAACCGTTCTGGGAGACCGTCCGGTCGTGAAGGAGCCGGTCGATGCGCCGTCGATTTTTGAAGATGAAAGTTCCTTTCACGCAGAAACGTCGGAAAACGCGGGAAAAAAAGAGACCGGTCCTGTTTTGGGACTTCCGTTTAAGGAGATCTACTATCTTCCGGAAATGCAGCTGAAGTATTTTGCAGACGGTGCAGAACGGACGGTCTGGACGCCTGTTTTCGATTCCGTGACGCGATTCTCAAAGTTTTCGACGGAAAAAAGTGCGGAAGAATTTCTCGGAAAGTGGAAGATCGGAGAGACGCATACCTGCCTGACCGACCCTGAAGATCCGGATCAGGTCGTTTTCATTCAGGACTGGCAGTGGGAGAATTTCCTTGCGCTGATCATTCCCGGGTCGCTGGTCTTCATCGGGATCGGGATCGGGATCCATGCGCTGACGGCGCCCCGGTATAGTGTTTCCAAGGAAAGAAATGCGCTTTACGGCGTTTTTCGTCCACAGCTGGAAGGAGAACGCTCCCCCAGCGGTGAATTTCCCAATGTGCCGGACATTCGGGAGATCATCGACAGTCCCGGCATCCGGCTGGCGTACCGGCTGCCCGTTTTGGATTCGCCTGCGTGGGCACTGTTCATTCAGACGCTCGTTGCGCTGCTTTGGGGAACGGGCTGCATCGGATTTCTGGTCTTGACGGCCTTCAATTTCCGTGAGGACGGCGCGTGGCTCCAGCTGTGCTATCTCATGCCGTTTCTGGCGGTCGGAGTCTGGCTCATCGGGCATACGTACATTCAGCTGAGAAACGCGACCTGTGTGGGCTCCACGCTTTTGGAGATCGAGAAATTTCCCATTTTTCCGGGAAGACCCGTCCGGCTGTTTCTTTCGCAGGAAGGAAGCAGGAAACTTGCGTGGATCAATGTGGTCCTCGTCTGCGAAGAGGAGGTCGTCTTTACGCACGGAACGAATACCCGGCGTGAAAAACAGAGAGTCTACCAGCGTCTGATCTTTGGGGAAGAGGCTGCCGCAGCCGCTCACGGAACCACTTTTGATGCGGAATTTCCGCTGGAGATCCCTGCGGAAGCGATGCACTCGTTCGTTTCGGCGCACAATCAGGTCTGCTGGCGCGTGATCGTTCAGGGGAAACTCGACAGACTGCCGATGTTTGAGCGTTCCTTCCCCATCATCGTTTATCCGGCTCGGGAGGAGGAAAAATGATCTGCTCCATTATTCAGTTTGACCGAAAGCCTGACGTTTTTCAGCCTCATGAAACGATTTCCGGAACTTTCCGGCTTGCGGATGTGGAATTGGAAAGCGTGAATCGGCTCGAGTTTTCCGTCGTTTGGTATACGGAGGGAAAGGGAGATGAGGACATCGGCGTCCATTCCTTCGAAACGCTCGACTGGACGAATGGACTGCGGAATGCCGCCGCTTCAAATGAAGAACCTCCCCGCAATTCGGTCTGCCGCATTCCGGATGGAGACGAAGAAGGAGAGACGTTCTCCTTTTCGGTCACGCTTCCGTCTTCGCCGCTTTCCTACTACGGCATGATCCTGAAGATCCACTGGTGCGTGCGTGTCCGTATTTTTCTGAAAAACGGCAGGGAAGTGAAGAGCGAGAAATTCTTTACGGTCGGTATGGTGCCGAAAGTGCAGGTCGATCTCAATTAAGACGGAGCGGATATGGCATACGAAGAAAATCCTTTTTGTTCCCGGCGCATCCGTCCCGGCGCGATCCCGTTTTATTTTCCGGAAGGAGTCTCGAGCGAAACGCTTCTCGCCACACTGCGCGAAAATTCATGGCGCGGACAGATCATTGGCCCGCACGGGTCCGGGAAGTCGACGCTTTTGGCGGCTCTGCTTCCGGAGATCCAAAAGTACGGACGGCGGGTCGTGCATCTGGAGCTTCAGGATGGGGTGAGGAGACTTCCGCTTTCAGACGAAGATTTTCAGGGAATGGACGCGGAAACGCAGCTGGCGATCGACGGATACGAGCAGCTCTCCTACCTGACGCGCAGAAAATTGAAAAGCCGGTCCTTTCGCCAGGGATTCGGCGTCGTGATCCTTGGGCATGAGCCGCTTGAGTATCCGGATCTGTACCAGACTTCCAGAGAGCTTTCCGTTGCGAAACTCATCGTGGAGCGTCTTTTGGAGAATTCGATCGTCCGGATCCCCGAATCGGTCATCGAGGAACATTTTGAGCGCCATAAAGGGAATCTGCGCGAGATGCTTTTTTCGCTTTACGATGTCTATGAAGAAGTGTACCGGACGCTGAAGGACAAAAAATAGTGTCCCCGCGTCCCGCGGGAGCCGGTTTCAGGTGCGGAGCCGGAGTCTTTGAAATTTTGCGGAAACGGGACTCTGCTAACCGGAAAGACCCGCTTCCGTCCCCATTTTGGGGGAATCTTTCAATACATCACGGCTTTGATCTGTTCGATCGCCTTCATGTGGTGGCTGAGGGCGTTTTCGGTCGTCGATTTCCACGGCGTCTGAAGGAATCCGCAGAGATGTTCTTTGGAAATGTTCTCCGAGCAGTACTTGACCAGGCGGCCGAAATTGACGTCGTTAGCCCAGTTGGAGCCAGTCGGGACCTGATCGAAGCCGGCTTTATCCAGATCGTGGAACCGCTGCACGTAGACGCATTTTGCGGGATCGAATTCCTCGCTGTAGTACCAGTTACTCTGAAGCACGTGTTTCGGCATCCGTTTAAAGAATTCTTCCTCATGATTCCAGCAGTAGTCTGACCAGATCCACGGACGGACATTCTGTGCGTCCACGGTCTTGACGAAGAAAAGGAAATCGTGCCACCAGAGTTCCCCCTGACGGATCACGACGTAATCGTAGGTCCTCTGATGTCCGGCAGTCTCTTCATCGTAGCCGAGGTGGAAGAAACGCGGATGATTGAAGAGCTCGCAGACTTCCTGGATCAGCTCGGCACAGACGGAATAGTATTTCTGCGTGGAGACCATCCTCGAGTAGTCGCCGAGCCACGTGTCATGGCAGGCGGAAAAATTCAGCTTCGGGATCGGTTCCAGCCCCATGGCGCGCAGGCGTGTGAGTTCCTTGCGGAGTTTTTCGATGCTCCAGGACCCTCCGATCGCCAGTTCCGGGTGGCTCTGGTACTGGATCCCCTCTCCGAGATCGATCAGGACCATATTCAGACCGGCGGCGGCCATCTGGTTCGTGACTTTCTCCCAGACGGCGTCCTGGCAGAGGAGTTTACTCGTGCACGGCGTGTACGCACGCGGAGTATCTCCCCACATATTGTGTCCCAGATTGAGCATGTTGGCCCAAATCATCTTTCCCTGTTTTGCAGAGGCCTGAAGGTAATTGGAAAGTGCAGCCCCGGCAAAGAGCGCAGCAGAGGACTGCAGGAAGGTGCGGCGGGTAAACATGATTTCTCCTTGAATTGAAATGAGATGAAAATAAAAAATGAAATGGAAGATCAAGCCAAAAAAAGACCTGCCGACGTCCGGCAGGCTCTGGGTTTTCCGTGAGGGGATCAGCTCATCTGGCAGTATTCCGTCACGACGCCGTTTTCGTCGGTGAAGAACGCGATCCGGATGCCGGGCACGACGTCCATCGGAGGCCAGAAGCAGACTTTGTTGGCGCATTTGGCGTCAATGTCGTCCACGAGATAGGCAATGTGTCCGCCTTTCGCGACCGGGAGATCTGCCATCGGGGAATCTGGTTCAAAATAAAGATACTCGATCGTATTCGGATCCTGCGTCGGGTCGGTGGCCCAGCATTTGATGGAATCGAGATACATCATGCCTTCTTTTTTCTCGGCGAGCACGGCACCATAATGTGCGAATTTTTTCATGAAAAACTCCTTTCGGGGTTGAAGCGGACAAAAATTTCCCATTTCTTTTATTGAAACCGATTTCCCGTTTTTTTTCAAGGAGAGGGTCCCCCATTTTCCGGGAATTTTTCTCAAAAACGGCAAAAAAGTCCATAAAAAAAGCCTCGGGGGGGTGGCCCGGGGCCTTAAGAAGGAGCGACACGAGACGTGT
>CAZRGJ010000247.1:0-4799 GCA_964599445.1 uncultured Planctomycetaceae bacterium
CTTCCATCACCCGTGCTGTTCCGGGACCAATGGCGGCAAATTTCAGCGTCGGACCGGTTTTTTTTTGAAGTACTTCAAGACGGTCCCGAAACGCATCGACGCCATTCGTGCTGGAAAAGACGACCCAGTCGAATGTTTCCAGATGCACCAGTTCCGCATCAAGAGCCGCATATCCATCCGATGGTGCCCCGATCTCAATGACCGGCTGAAACAGGACCTCCAGCCCCTCCGCACGCAGAAGTTTCTCCAGTTCCTCCGCCTGTGCCCGAGGCCGGGTCACGAGTACTTTTTTTGTCGTTTTGCCCATAAACAAAAAATGAAAAGCTGATGGTTTAACGAAACAGGCCCCTCTGAAAACGGATGCATTGGCCAGATGCGCATTCATTATACTCCAACGCAAACGAAACGCAAGGGGGACACTTTCAATCCAGATCCGAGCTTCGGATGGTCGAGATCCAGAAAAAGACCCGGCCGGACTCATCGATGCGGACCTCCCGCTGAAGTTTCGCCTGGTAAAGGACAGCATCAAGGAGTTTTTTGTAGCTGAAGCGTCCTGATTTCTGGCGGATCTTCACCTCTTCCAGCTCGATCCCCTGCCCGGCCATGGAATTGAAATCGTAGAGAAACGGAATGTCGAGGCGTTCCTGGAGCGAATTCAGGATCCGGGCTGCCGAGGCTCCGTCTACGTTCGCGTTAAAGCGTTCAAAAAGAACGTCCGGCGACGCAGTCTCTGCAGGGTAGCCGACCGGAAGAATGCGCTGAGGATCCGCCTGATCCGCCGACCGAATACGCAGCGTGTAGCCCGCGGACGACTCGTTCTTCTCCGGAACGACGCAGTATCCGAGATAGCGCAGAACGTAAACCAGTGCCGTCCCTCGCGAAACGGATCGGAGTTCCTCCGTCACGAGATCGGATCCGTCAAACATTTTGCGGATACTCACCGGAAACCGGACATGCGTTTCAAAAGAACGCGCCAGCTCCTGAAGGACCCTTTTGCGCGAAACGCCCCGGGTACTGAAGCCTACCGGCTCGGCAAGATCCTGAAAAAGCGCATCCCGCTCCGCCTGCGTATCCGCCGAAGCCGCCGTCTCCGCTTCCGACTGCTCAAGCAGAAGGATCTGCTCCTCCAGGTACGGTTTCATTCCGCGTATCTGCCCGAGCGAAAAGGAAACGTTTCCGGGCAACAGGATCCGATCTCCTGCCGTCAGCATTCCCGAAACCGCATAAAGTCCCCCGCCAAGCGGCCGAATGTCGAGAACGTCTGACGAATCGCCGCCGCGGATCTGCACTCCGTAAAATCCGAGAGAATTCAGCGCACTCCCCCACTGCTGTGCCGCCATCGGCTGAAGCGGTCCGTCGCAGAAGATCTCAAGACGGATGGAGATCTCCTCTGCTGAAACGGGCTGCGCAGAGACCGTCTGTACCGAAACTGCCGTCGCCAAACAAAACGGCCAACGGGACGAGAAAGAAAATGGAGAAAATAAAAAAACTGCACAAGCTATTCCCCAAAGAAAAAATCGAAAAACTTTTCTTTTTTTGCGGATCATAAAAAATCCCCTCATATTCTGTTAAAGTGCGCCGATTTTAATGACGATACCAAATATAACGATACTTAAAATTGGTTTCATATTTACCTGGAAGAATAGGAGGTGGCGAATGCGCCCTCTGTACGGTTTGATTATCGGTATTTGTTTGGCCGCGGCCTTTTCGATGACGACGGGCTGCCAGTCGCACATTGGCGGACAGACGCTTCCGAGCGGCTACTATCTCAGCGATGATGTGCAGTACTTCTCCCCGGGTCCGCGCAATAATCTGCAGAATGAAGCGGCAAAACTTCAGGCGCAGGAATAAGATCCGGACCAGTACCCAACGCGGTGTTTCCTGCGAACGGCATCGCGTTCTGCACTCACACTGTCCCCTTTCCGGAAGGGAAGTTCTGTGCGTATTTTTCGCCAAAAGACACAGTCCGGCATGAAGATCCATGAACGGTCTGAATGCCTGCGGAGTCTTTATGGAGATCTTCGGTCCCCATTGGAACTCCATGGAAAGTCCCACTGAAAACGGTGGTCCTCAAAGTCACGTCTGAGGACCGGTATGGAAAGATCCGGGAGAAAAAGAGAGCAAGGCCTGCCGATGAACTGGAACATTCAGTCCCTGATCCCGCTCGCATATGCGATGGAGCCGGTTTTCAATTATGTTTTCATGTGGTGCGGAATGTCCATCATTGCCGGAGCAGTCTCGAAGATCCTCGTTCCGGACAATCCGCTGCACGGAACGACGGCGACGTTTCTGACGGGCTTCCTTTCCATGACGGTCAGCGCGTTTTTGATGAAACTTCTCTACCTTCATATTCTGGACGTAGAGGAATTTAATCCGTTCCATCCAATCGTCCTCATCGCAGCGATCTTCATCGGTGCCGTAGGAGTCTTCATCTGCCGGTGCTTCAGCGCGGTTTTTGCCAAAAAATCCTGAATCCAGGCCCGAACGGGAGTGAATGTTTCTCTTGAAGCGTCCACTCCCGTTTTTTGTTCCTGAAATACCATCTCCCTGAAATTCTATCTCCCCAGCCATTCGCACGGCCCAGGAACGGCATTTCAAAAAGCAGTCCCGCCCGGTTCACGGAATTTCAAAACAGACCGTCCTCTTCATCCTCCGTTTCTTCCTCTCCGCCATCCTCACTTTCGGCATCGTCTGCGGACTATTCTTCCTCCTCATCATCGCCAAAGCCGAAATCCTCATCTTCGCCGTCCGCACCGTCTTCCAAATCTTCTGCGTCTTCCAAATCTTCTGCGTCTTCCAAATCTTCTGCGTCTTCCGAATCTTCCGAGTCTTCGCCGTCTTCTTCCGCATCATCCTCCGAAGCTCCACTGAAAATGGATCCCATCGAAACGTCTTCGGAGTCTTCTTCCTCGTCTTCCACGTCGGCATTCTTTTCCGGATCCAGCGGCAGAACGATGAAACGGAAGCCCAGATCCACGAATCGGCGCGACGGTGCGTAGCTGCTTCGTGCAGCGGAACGGGCATGGAGGAAGCTGGTATTCCAGCCGCCGCCGCGCATGACTTTCAGATTTTTCGAATCGGGACCGGTCCGGCCGACGAATTTCTGAAGTTCCCCGGCATTTTCCGCAGGCAGAACAGCCTCCTCGTAGTCTGCGTAGCCGTCCGCGCACCATTCCCAGACATTTCCGTGCATATCGCAGATCCCCCATGCATTCGGCTCAAACGCCCCCGTAAATGCCGCATACTTGAACGGACCGGCAAGCGGGAAGGACCAGGGATTCTGTTTGTGCAGATCGAACGACTTCATGAGCGTCCGGTTCTGCTCCACCTCGCGGAGATTCGCACAGCGCATCAGGTCCGCAAGATCTTTTCCGGAAGCGTAGGGTGCCGCGGAACCGCCCCGGCAGGCGTACTCCCACTGAGCTTCCGTCGGCAGAAGGACCTGACGCCGGGAATCTTCCGGCTCTTCATGCGTCGAAAGTTCCGCATTGAGCCACTCGGTGAATTTCTGCGCATCGTACCACGTGACGTTCACCACCGGGAATTTTCTATCCTGCCGGTAACCGACAGAAAGCCAGTTTGCTCCAGAGTCCGGTCCCTCGATGTGCCCGGTCTCCAGATCGACCCGGTAGCCGCCCTGCCCATCACGCTGGGCATCCGTTTTGTATCCGGAGGCTTTCACGAAACTGGCGAACATCTCGAGCGACACTTCCGTCTCAAGGATCCAGAATCCGTGCGGAATGACCGTCTCCATCTGCTTTTCGTCAAGACTGCGTCCCTCTTCCGTCAGCGGACTTCCCATCTGGAAAGTGCCTGCCGGACACCAGCGGAAACGGTAGCGGACTCCATGAAGCGTCAGTTCTGCCGTCTCGCCGGCCTGCGTACCGTTGGAGGGAAACGCGACCGGATCTTCGCGCGGTCTGCTCACTTCTTTTTCGTCCGATTTGGAAACTTCTGCACTCTTTTCTCCCGGAAGTCCCTCTTCACTGCCGAAAGCAGCCGCGGAACCGGAAGATTCCGGAGCATCCGCAGAGTCTCCATCCTCTTCCCCAAAACCGGATCCTCCATCGTCCATTTCGTCTTCCGAAACGTCCAGATCCTCCGACTCTTCGCCGTCTTCATCGCCGAAATCGAATCCGTCTTCCGAATCATCTTCATCGCTTCCGAAATCAAATCCGCCGTCCGCGTCTTCAGATTCGTCCGCGTCTTCCGGATCCCCGGCATCCTCCGATTCCTCATCGTCTCCCAATCCGCCGAGCTCAAACCCGCCGTCATCCTGTGCACAAACGACAGAAACGGGCAGGACGAATGAGCCGGACAGGATACCGAAGCTCAGGAACACGAACATTAGGGAATAAAAAAAGGTCTTTTTCATGGGTCAGTCACTTTCCGACGAAATTTAACTCCGACGAATAAAAAAAGGGGTCTGCACAAAAAATCTGCGCGAAATATCCGACTAAGGTTTTGCCCTTCGAGGCACATTTTCGTCCGTCTGATCCTGAATGAGCAGGACGCAGACCGTTTTGGGACCATGGACGCCGAGAACGGAAACGCGCTCAATGTCCGCCGTTCGGCTCGGGCCGGTCACGAGAACGTACTCGCCGCGAATTTCAGGATCGGCCGCCGTTTCCGCGATCGCATCCCAGGCAGCCTGAAGATTTTCCCGAAGCCGGGACGCAAACGCAGCCATGACGCACGCCGGCGTAAGATAGCAGTTGAGCCGTTCATGCGGAGTCCGGTTCAGCATGACGCACGAGCCGGTCTCCGCGATGAGAAATTGCGGGAAAAGGAGACTCACG
>CAZRGJ010000248.1:0-4767 GCA_964599445.1 uncultured Planctomycetaceae bacterium
GCCGCTTTTTTATTCGGCGATACAGCGCGATAGCGCATTCGCCGGGAGTTGGTGTAGGGGGCAGGAAAAGCGGCCTTTAAAAAGTCCCTGCACGCCAAATTACCCCGTCAGACCTTCAGTCTGTCGCCCCTCCTAAAAGGAGGGACTTTTTGTGTGCACGATCGACCGCGTCCGTATTCAGGACGAATGCAGGATCAGACTCCCCACAAACGTACAGACGACAAGAAACAGAATATTGAAGATCCAAATGACGCCATCCATGCTCTTCACCCCTTTCTTTCAAAGTTCCGAAAAACCGCCCTGCAGCAGTCTCTCATTTTTCAGGATCCGCGCAGAATATACTGTTTCGATCATCGGCTTTTGCTTTCGGCGAGATGATAGAGATGCGGTGAAAGATTTTCAGAAAAAAGAAAAATCCGGAAAAACTTTAGAAAAAAACAAAAAAACCGGCATAATCAGACAAAAAAAATGTCCGGAACCGAGCCGGGGGGCTAGCCAAAAATCCGATTTTATGCTAAACTGAAGAAGAATTGGAGGAGCTTTTCCCTGGATCAGAATGCGTTCGGGCCGCAATCTTTTGGGAAAAATGCCCGTCTTCCGTAGACATTTCAAAAAATCAGGTCCCGCCATTCCCTTCACGGAGAAATTTCATGAATTTCGTCAAAATCCGCGTTTCTTCCGCGACGCTGTTCATTTTGCTGTTCGTGCCGGTTTTCTTCCTTGCGTGGATCTCCATTCCGGTTTCTGCGCAGGAAAAGATCGAACTTTGGCCGGGACTTGCACCGGGAGAATCGGTCCGAGAGCCGAATGTTGAGCCGGGAGGAAACCGGGCGACGCGCGTCACGACGCCGTTCCTGCTCGTTTACCGTCCGGAAAAAGTCACGTCGGACGTCTGCATGCTGGTCCTTCCCGGCGGCGAATACTCGACCTGCTTCTACTTCAACGAAGGGATTCCGAATGCCGAGTGGTAGAATGCGCAGGGAATCACGGCAGCCGTCCTCATTTACCGGGTCCCGCGTCCGAAGGGGAAACCGATCTACGTTCCCGCCTGGCAGGACGCACAGCGGGCAGTCCGGATCTTGCGGACCAATGCACCGAAATGGGGGCTGGATCCGGAAAAGATCGGCGTTCAGGGGTTCTCAGCAGGCGGACACCTTGCGCTACTGACGGCACTTTCCAGCCAGACATCGGCTTACGAGCCGATCGACGAACTCGATTCCGTTTCATGCCGCGTCAACTTTGCGCTCCCGGTTTACCCGGCCTACGTTCTCGACGACGGTGCGTTGGGACCCAATCAGAGAAAAGGAAACGACGCAGAACTGGCCCCCGGATTGAATTTCGATGCGGGATCCTGTCCCATGTGCCTCCTTCACGGTGACCGCGACATTTACTCACCGATGGGGTCCGTCCGGATCTACTCGGAGCTTCGGAAAAAAGGGATCCCGTGCGAGCTGCACATTTTCGCCGATGCAGTCCACGGCTTCATGTTCTGGAACGACGCGGCAAACACGCAGTCGTGGCGGGACCGCGGCCTGGAATGGATGAAAGTCATGGGCTACGTCCACTAGACGGCGTCCGTATGCGCGGGAAATTTCTTCCAGCAGCACACGGGCACAGGCCTCCGGTACTCCGAAACTGAATCCGATCGGACCGTCAAATCAAATCCGATCGGATCCACGAATCGGATCCACGAATTGGATCTCCAAACCACCCCTCAACTCCAAACCATTTAGAAAATCAGAAAAGAGGAATTTTTCATGAACGCTTTACCTTCGCTTCTTTTGTGTGCACTGTTTTCCTGGACGCTTCCTTCTGCCGACATGACGGCGGACGGCTGGGTCGCGCTTTTCGACGGCGAAACGACGTTTGGCTGGACCAGTGAGACCCCGGACGCCTGGACGGTTGAAGAAGGAACGCTTCTGGGATGCGGACCGGCTCGGCTCGCGACGACGACCGAGTTCAAAAACGGGAAAGTGCAGTACGAGACCCGCTGCGCAGCCTGCCAGCCGTGGGAGACCAAAACGGCAGAAATCATCGATGGTGCTTTCGTTCTCGAAGTTCCGGAAGGTCAGGCCGTCAGTTTCCGGAATGTTTTCTTCAAACCGGAAGGAATGAAAGAGATCTTCAACGGCAAAGACCTGACCGGATGGAAGACCTACCCGGAAATGGCCGGAAAATTCACCGTGAATGCGGACCAAATGCGTCTGGAAGCCAAAAATGGACTCGGAATGCTCGAAACGGAAGGCACCTACGGCGATTTCGTGTTCCAGAGTGCCGTTTCCCTCCAGCCTGAAGTGAACTCCGGTTTCTTCTTCCGCTGCATTCCGGGCGAAAAACTCAACGGCTACGAGTGCCAGCTGAACAATTCGGTCATCGACGGAGACCGTACGCAGCCGAAAGACGCCGGTTCCGGAGCGATTTTCCGACGCACTGTCGCCCGCTACGTCCCCGCGACCGATCCGGAACTCTTCCGCGTCACCATCATCGCGCGCGGTGCCCACATCGCAACCTGGGTCAACGGCCTCCAGATCACCGACTGGACCGACGAACGCAAAGCCAATCCCAATCCCCGCCGCGGACTGCGCGTCGAGCCAGGAACCATCATGCTTCAGGCGCACGACGTCACGACGGACTGCTATTTCCAGGACATGAAGATCAATTCCTGGGACTGATCCGCATTTCTTCCCCTGAAATGCCCCAGAGTCTGAAAAACCAGACAGTCTGAAAATGCAGAAACGGGGACGCACCGAAGGATCCAGCCTTCCGTGTGTCCCCGTCTGTGTTTAGCGGGAAAAAGCGTGCCGTAAAGATCCGCGGCAGGCTCTTTCTTTTTTTCGGAACGTCATTTTGCCGTGAGGAGATTCACGAGCATGGTCTTTTCCTGCGATTGATTCAGGACCGGACTTTCACGCTTCAGCCGCAGATAGTCTTTCTGAACTGCGGAAAGGATACGCTGCGGATCCACGGATCCTCCCGGTTTTCCCTTGACGAATACGCGGTCCTGGAACAAAAAGATCGAAATGGCTGCGTCCGGGAGTTCCCGATTGATCCGATCCTCGGTCAGCTTCGCCCATGAAGTGAGCGTCTGACTTCGCGGATCGCCGTTCTGCACTTCCACGCGGAAGAGCATCGGCTCGGTCTCCTCGTCATGGAACTCCACGCGGACCCGCGTCTGTCCCGGGAATTTTCCAATGAGCGCCAGCTGCGTCGAATTCAGTTCCAGCGAATCACTCGCAGAAGGATCCTCGACATAAATTTTGCGGATCGCGCTGTTCACATTCAGGACGACGCCCTCGCACGGACGCAGCGTCACGAGACGCTCTTCAAGATCCTCTTCGTCAAAGAGGAAAGACGCTGGATCCGTCTCCTTTTCCCGAACGGAAACCGCCTCTCCGGAGACCTTCGGCAGACCGGAGTCCTGATCTGAAGAAGACGCCGGATTCTGGACCGGAGCCGGGATCCCAGCGGGAGCTGGAACGTCTGCGGCGGCCTGACTGCGTGCGGAATTCTGCGGCTGGGGACTCACGCTGACCGATCCTGTGGCTTCCGAGACCTCGGCAGTTTCCGAGACCTTGCGTTTCGCATTCCGCTTTCGTCCGGAGAGCTTCACGAAACCCGGAGCATTTCCCTGCGTCTGCGAGCCTGCCGCGTTTTCGGAAGAAGAAACATTTTCCCCGGCAGATCCACCCAAACCCTGAAGATCCTGAGCCGGAGCGGAAAGATCCGACGCCATTTCGCGGGCATTCGGGTCCTGAACTTGAACATTCGGCACGGCACCACGGGCATTCGGATCCAAAACGCGGAGTCCAGGAGCGGCACCGCGTGCATTCGGATCCAGAACACGGCCATTCTGCACGTGAACGGTTCCCGGCGCACGGCGGACCGTTTCAGAAGTTCCCGCAGATCCCGGACTTTCCAGAAGTGAATCCAATTCCTTTCCGTTTTGGCCCGAAGCCGTTCCCGATGCCGCCTTTGATTTTTTAGGAGCGCGCAATTTTACGAAACCCGGCTGACTTTTTTCCTTTTCCTGTCCGGAGAGACTTTCGTTGGGGTCCTCCAGAAGAAAGAGATCGTTCGATTCCGCCGAATCGGAACTTTTGGCCTGATCCGGGAGCACTGCGTCAGCAATCGCCGCGTCAGAAACTGCCGTGTCCAGTTTTTCCAGTTCCATTCCGTTTGATCCAGCTCCGTCCGGATCCTGTTTCAGCTGAGGCTCCAAACGGCGCATGACTTCATCGACAGTGCGTTCCACGACGCGGTCCGCGATCTGTTCGGCAAGCTGTTCCGTAAACATTTCAGCAGTCTGCCGGCTGAGTTTCTCTGCGGCATTTTCGACCGCTTCATCTGCCGTTTTTCGGGCGATCGACTCCGCAGTTTCGCGTGCAGTTTTTTCTGCAACATCGCGGGCCGCAGCCTGGAGTTTCTTCCCGGTTTCTTCCAAAACGGCCTCCTGCGTGGAGACGTTCACCGAAAGGAACGATTCATTTTCAGCGTCGCCGAGTTCTCCAGACTCCATCTCCTTTTCAGGATCCGGCGTCTCAAGGATCAGTTCTCCCAGTGCGTCCGCATGGGATTCCCGAGGTTCTTCCGGAATGCCGCAGAAACGTTCTTCCGAAACGTCTTCCTCTTCGTCTTCATCCCCTTCAAAATTCAGGAGAAGTTCATCTTCAGAAACTGCCGCCGCTGTGTGCGGATCTTCTTTCCGCGCCTCCGGAGACTCGGCACCGGCTTCATTTTCCGTCCCGGTTTTCTCCATTTACGCCTCAG
>CAZRGJ010000249.1:0-4729 GCA_964599445.1 uncultured Planctomycetaceae bacterium
CACATTTTTTCGCCAAAGTTCAGAAAGAACATGAAAAAAGAACATCTAAATTTCTCCAACATCGGATTTTATTTCTGTGCAGGCTCTTGACATTCAAGGCTGATTTCGGTATATTATTATCGCAGATCCATGTATCGGGGGGCTGCGAGTTCTTCTCCCTCGAGAAACACATTTTATTTACGTCAGGAGACAGTCATGATTTCACGCAGACAATTTGTTCAGGCAAGTACCGGACTTGCGGCAAGTGCCGTTCTAATGAAGAATGTGCAGGCGGACGAGGCTCACGAAGCCGCCCCGATCGTGTACACGCAGGCCAGTGATCCGCCCGCGCCGGAGACGATCGATCCACATTACGAACGCCCCGGTCTTAAGCTTGGTTCAGGGCGTAAACTTACGAATCCGATCGGGGTTTCGACCTATTCTTACTGGGGGTATCGGCGCGAGTACAAAACGATCGAGCAGTGCATCTCTCTGGCCGGTGAACAGGGGTTCGATGCGGTGGAGATCCTCGAAAAACAGATGGATCGGACCGACGACGCCTACCTGCAGATGCTCAAGCGTGAAGCCTTCGTCCGCGGCATGACACTCAGCGGCCTGTCCACTCACCAGCATTTTCTTTCTCCAGATCCGGAATTTCGGAAGAAGAACATCGAGATCACGAAAAACAGCATCAATCTTGCCTACAAACTCGGCATTCCCACCATGCGGATCAATACCGGGCGCTGGCTCACGAGCAAGAATTTCGATGTTCTGATGAAGAACAAGGGGATCGAACCTTCGATCGAGGGATACACGGAAGAAGACGGTTTCCCGTGGGTCATCGACAGCATTGCCGAATGCGTGAAGACGGCTCAGGAATGCGGCGTGGTGCTCGGACTGGAAAATCACTGGGGGCTTGGACGGACGGCAGCGGGTGTGATCCGGATCATCGAAGCCATTAAATCGCCCTGGCTGCGGGCTACACTCGATACCGGCTGCTTCCTGGAGAATGTTTACGAACAGATCGAAGCCCTCGCTCCGTATGCGGTCCTGGTGCAGGCCAAGACGTATTTCGGCGGCGGAAACTGGTATACGCTGAACCTCGATTACTATAAGATCGCGGAGATCCTGCGTAAAACCAACTACAGAGGGTACATTTCGCTCGAATTTGAAGGAGCGGAAGACATCAGTACCGCGATTCCCCGCAGTCTCGCGCTTCTCCGTGATGCCATGGCCGGAAAATAGTCCCAATACCGCCTCGCTGATTTTGGTTGGTGAGGCAGTCTTTCATCGAAATCGGAAACGGTTCGTTGATAGAAACCATGAAAAGTGTGGAATTTGTTTTTTTGTGAGGTTTTTTATGCGCAGTTTCCTGCTCGGTTTCGCGATTTTTTTGATTTCAGCTTCTTTCTGTATGGCGCAGTCGGAACACGCACGAAAAATCGCGGCTTCCTTTGAAAATGCACCCGGTGAATTTTCCAATTATGCGGCGGAACTTCTGGTAAACAAACCGGATTACGTCGTCTTCACGCCGAAAAGGGACAGCATGGTCCTTGGCGATACGTACAATGACCATTTTCAGGTCGTTTCCAAAGAAAATGGTCTTTTGCTGGCGTTTTGGACACAGGCGACCCGTGAGTCGGACATTGACCAGCATATCGCATTTTCCAAAAGTGCCGACGGCGGTCTGACCTGGACGCCAATCCAGGTGCTTGCCGGTTCGCCGAACAAAAAAAATCCGCAGCTTCTCGCCAGCTGGCAGCAGCCGATGATCTCCCGCTCCGGCAGGATCTACCTTCTCTGGAACCAGCAGACGACTTCCCGCGGACCACACTGCGGCGACTGTTTCGGAATTTATTCGGATGACGACGGTGAGACCTGGTCTGCGCCGCGTCAGGTGAAGATCCCGCGTACATGGAAAGATCCGGAGGACGTTTCCATCCCGACGTCATGGTGCAATTGGCAGCGGCCGCTTCGACTTGGCGAAGACGGTAAATATTTTGTTGGTTCCTCGCATCATGGAAAGGGAGGCTGCGGGATCGAATTCTGGCAGTTCGAGAACATTGACGAAGATCCGAATGTGGAAGACATCCGGATCACGGCATTTTCGACAGAAAAAGATCAGATTCTCTGTCTGACCGGGGAACAGATAGTTTTTCCGGGACAGAATGCGTGCGAAGAAGCCGCTCCGGTGAAACTTCCTGACGGACGTCTTTTTGTCCTGATGCGTACGGACGGCGGCTATCCGTACTGGACCGTCAGTTCCGACGGCGGGCGAACGTGGTCCCGTCCGGAAGTTCTGCGTGATCGCGACGGTGGGAAACCGTACCTTCATCCTCGTTCCCCCGCCCCGCTTTACGATTGGAAAGGATGCGAGGCCGCGAGCGGATACTATTTCGCGCTGGTCCACAATACGTTTGACTTCCAGTTTGAGAAACAGACGGCTTACCAGGCGCGCGGTCCGCTTTATCTGCTTGCAGGAAAGTACGTCGAAGGTGCGCATCAGCCGATCTGGTTTGCGGAGCCGCAGCTTTTCGCACCGAGAAAGGGCGGAAATTCGTTCTACACGAGCTACACGGTGCGGGATGGTAAAGGGATCCTCTGGTTTCCGGACCGAAAACGCTGCCTCCTTGGTCGGGAAGTTGGGCCGGAGTGGTTCCGCGGGATCGACGAGATCGGGAAAAAGTGACCCCGATTTTTGATCGGTGATCCATCGGGAATTTTCTCATGAAAACGGTTGGGATGAACCGAAATTTTAAGTTTGGGAATTTTTGAGGGAACGGGCATGGAAATTGCAGATTTTTTGACGGCACTCGCGATTTTTTGCGGCGGAATGACGGCCAGCTTTTTTTTCAGCGGGACGGAGATCGGGTTCTATCGTGTCTCTAAAGCAAAAGTCGTTCTGGAGGCACTCCTCGGCAGCCGGCGTTCACGTACTCTGCTTCGGTTGGTGAATCATCCGCCGATTTTTATTTCGACCGTTCTCCTCGGAAATAATCTGGCGAATAATTTTGTGTCGCTTGGAGCCGTCCTACTTTTTCAGGTCCTTTTCCCGAATTCATCCGCGGCTCTGCTTTCGACGGTGGTCGCGACGCCGTTCGTTTTCATTTACGGAGAACTGCTTCCGAAAAGCATTTTTCTGCTGATGCCCAACCGTCTTTTGAAACTCTGTATTCCGATTTTTTGGATCCTTGTGCCGCTTTTTCTTCCGGTGAGTCTTTTCCTCAGCGGTCTGAATTCGCTTATCGCATGGTTTCTGGGTGAAAAAACGCCTAAATATGCCCTTCAGATGTCAGACGCTGAGCTGAAACAGATGATCGGAGAAGGAAAAAGTGCCGGGATCCTGCATCCTGCGCAGGAAACGCTGGCGGGCCGTATCTTCCAGCTGCAGACGGTGCCGTTGAGTAAATTTTCGGTACCTCTGAAGAAATTTCCTGTGGTTCATGAGAAAATGACCCGCGATGAAATGATCCAGACGGCCCGGAAGTTCGAAGCCGGATGGGTCCTGGTACAGAAAAATCCGAATGAAAGCGTAAAGTCTCATCTGGAGGGATTCTGCTTCTTTCACGATCTGCTTCTGATGCAGGAAGGAGAAAAACTGCCTCTGCGTCCACTCCTGACCCTGCCGGTTTCTACTCGTTTTGCGGATGCGATGGGGAAAATGTACACAAATGAGGTTCCTTTTGCGGTCCTGAAAAACGTAAAGGGAGAGTTCATCGGAGCCGTCTTGCGTCAGATTCCATGAGGCGGTTTTGAAGGCACATCTATCAAGTTCGGCAGACACTTTCCGGATGTCCCTTTTTTATTTTCGAAAAACAAACAGGTATTCATGTGCCAACAGAAAAAAATTGTACTTGAGGCTATTTTTTTTCCAGTACCCTGTTGCACGGCAGTTATGCTGTTCCTTGATGATGATTTCTCGAGTTTGGAATCCAGCGGTTTCAAAAATCCGCATGACCTGAAAACTTAAAGGAACCACACAGCCTTTTTGGCGTGTGTCGCCCATTAGAATCGCGCAGAATTTGCCGGGTTTAAGGAGGCGAAAACATTCCGCCGCGACGGATTTCATCGCGTTGAGAAAATCGGGAACTTTCAGAAGAGAGAGGTCGCCGGGAAGGTCTTCACTATACCGGATAATGTTCGCGTACGGTGGGTGAGTACAGATCAGGTCAAAACTTTCGTCGGCGGCAAAATCCAGATTGCAGGCATTCCCATACCGAATGATGGTCTTGCTTAAGTTGGGACTTTCAAAATCACACTTTTCTCGGCATCTTTCGAGTGAGTTTTCGTTAATATCAACTCCGAGAATATTTCGATTCAGGAGTTTGGCTTCGACGAGCGTCGTGCCTCCGCCGGCAAACTGGTCCAGAATCCAATCTCCTTCACGCGAGTAACGCAGAATCACATTTCTCGGAATGTACGGAGACCAGTTCCCGCGGTATTTTGCATCGTGGGTGGCCCAGTCTCCACGCTTTTGAAAGCTCCAAACCGTCGTCATTTCAGGCACGAAATTATCAGGTTCCCACTTGCGGCTCTTTGCCATGACTCACTCCTTTCCGTGATTTTAAGGGGATTTACCGAAACAGTTTCAGAAAAACGTGACGGTTCAGGTCATCGAGGGAGTAAAGGTGCTCCATTACATCAAACGTTTCTTCCAGATTATGCCTTGCGTTGGTCCACCCTTTTCCGTCAGTGATCCAGATGAACGTAAAATATTCAAGCGGAGCCGCTTCCAGTGCCAGATTTTTGT
>CAZRGJ010000250.1:0-4728 GCA_964599445.1 uncultured Planctomycetaceae bacterium
CGGTCCACTTCCGTACCTTTCGGATCGCATGAGATACGGAAAATGGCACTGGAATCAAACGCAATATCATAGAAGCCATGGATCGCGGCCGTAAACTGCTGCGGCGACTGTTCCAGACGCAGCATAGGGACGGTCCGAAAATCCTGGATCCCCGTCAAAAAGACCGTATGGTCCGGAAAATGCGAGCGGGTCCGCTCCAGCATTTCGAAAACACTTCCCGGCCCAACCGTTCCGGTTCGTGAACGGCGGCCGTCAGTCCTTCCTGTTCCCGACGTCTCCGCAAGGTCTTCCCAGTAGATCTCCTGATTCCGGTACGGTTCCAGAAATTTTACTTTCCACATATTTGAGGAACCGCACAGGATCCATGACTGCCCGATCCGGCAGGTCGGCAAATAGAGGGGCGCAAGCTGAACACCGCTGAAGGTCAGATCGTCCGAATATCCAAGTCTTCGGGCACGGACCCGCAAAGCGACCGGTTTTCCGGGACTCACAGAGTGGGCCAGCTGGATCTTCAGGATCCCCAAAGAATCAAGATCCCACCCAGCCGCATTCAGCTTCTCCGGCAAACCACCCATCGGATCCAGGTCTGAAAGTGCCTGATGCACATTTCCGGGATCCACTTCGAGATTCCAGTCCTCGATCAGACCGACCCAGTCCGACTCAACGGAATCGATCGTCCACGCCCGGTCAACGACTCCCCAGATCTCAAAATATTCTCCTCCCTTTACCGACGCGAGCACTTCCATCACCGCCGAGAGCCCGTTTTCCTGAAAATCAACGGCCGTCGTCATGTCGACATCCAGCTGAAAAGAACGCGGTGCAAGTGCCATCTTCACGGAAACATCGTCCGCATGTTCCAGGATCTCCAGCGTCTCCATCGCCAATGCGGAATTTTCCTGATGGGAAAGAAGCGACGCATTCTCCAATGAAAAATCAACGAGTTCCAAAGGAGAGAAGATCTGGATCCGGGTCTGGCTTTCCGTCCGCAATACATCCTGAAGACAGATCTCCGGAAGATCGTGCAAAACAGGACCGCCGTCCTTCAACCACCTGTCCGCGTTGCCGATCGCGTTGATTTCAAGACGATTTTCGTGCCCATTCAGCTCTTTCGGAAGAGTGATCGACAAAAAGGTCTTTCCGTTTTCCAAATCATCCTTCCGTACGGTTCCCGACTGAAAAATGGAACTCACGCCCTCCGTTTCCGAAATGCCGGACGTTCCAGTACCGCTCAATGTTTCCCAAACTCCGGTCTTTCCCGCGTTTCCCCCCGCCGCATTTCCCGCCGCATTTCCCGCTCGATCTTCCTCTTGATTTTCCGCCGGATCTTTGGAAATATCTCTCGAAAAAGCCGACCAGGCGACCTCTTCCTCATTAAACCGCACCGAAACCGGCGCAAGTCCTTCGTCGATCCAAACCCCCAGTTCACGGATCTGAGACACTTTTTTCTCATCCTCCTGCAGAACGTTCAGATTCATCCGAACAAAAACATCCAGCCCATTTTTGGAAATCTGGTAAATGGTTTTCTGATCTGTGGAAAGAGAAGTCGGCGTCTGAGCTAAATTTCCATTCGTCTGGCAAAGGACCAGACGCGCAGAACTTCGGCCGCCAAAAGAAAGCTCCCAAACACGCCATCCGCTTTCAATCCCCGCCTCTGCGTTCCTCTCCGGGAGCGGTGAGCCAGTATCTTGAGCCGCATTCGTTTCCGGGCTTCGCAGCATCACGATTCCATCAGACGTTTCAGGGATCCACTGGGACGGCAGCTTCAGGATCCACCGGGTATCTGCAGATGGGATCCATTTCAAATCAAACACCAAATCACCGCCGGGAGAAGAAACGCCTTTCTGCGACCATAAAAATCCAGTCCTGCAAAATCCATCCGCATCAAAATCCTGCGAAGAAAATTCGACTTCCCCTTCCCCATTTTCCTGAAATTGGAAATGGCGTCTTCCCCGATGCATCCCCACAGGAGAAACCGCCTCATTTCGAACACCTGCCCCATTCTCCATCCCCGTGTTCTGCTGACTCTGCAAAACATCCGCACCAGAAAGTTCCGCAGGATCGCTCTGATCTCCTCCAGGATCCCGAAGCACATCCATCGCCCCGTCCGCACGTTCCTCCACAGCCGATCCGTCCAATGACGCAGGCATTTCTCCGTGGTTCCGATCCGTTTCCTCAACCAGAAGCCCTCCCTGAACGGCAAACCGAACCGAGGGAGTTTTCCAGAGATGCTCTTTTGAAACCGCGTGATTCTCCGATCCGACTCCGTGCGAAGAAAGTTCCGAAGGTGCTTTCTGAAGCAGAAAATCCGCCTTTCCAGTAAGAAAAAGAGGATCGGAAAACTCCGCCTCATAGCGTGCCCGCAGCGTCAGGACCCGCCCACGAGTCTCCGACTCATCCATCTCTTCCGCAACTCTCTGTTCCGCCCAACGCTCAAATTCCCGGGCTGGCACAGGCCAGAATCCGCCGCCCTGGACAGGAACGGAAGGAATCAGAGATTCCGGGACATATACTCGGCGAAACGGAATTTCCGAAACATCCGGCTCCATTTTTTGACGCACCGATTCCACGGTTTCAGTCTGAAGATCCCCATTTTTCTCAAGTGCACTTTTCAACGTTCCCTTTGCGGGAAATGTGGTCCCATGTCCCGAAACCGTACCCTCATTTACCGCCAACGCCGCCGAATGAAAAAAGCCCGCTTCATTTCCGACACAGAGGATCCCCCAATCCAGGCTGATTCCTAAAACAGCCGGAAGCATGAGCGCCAAACCAATTGGAAAAATCTGCTGAATTTTCATGAAAAGCCTCTCCAGTCCTCAAGCGCGCGTTTTCGCACACTCAGTTTTTTCGGATGACCGTGGAAAAATTAGCGTCCGAGATCCCCATATTTTGCTCAAAGGTCACGGTCTTGAATGCGTGACGGGAGTCCTCGGAGAGCGCGACCATCGTCTGGATCGCTGGCGCATGATGGACCGTCTGATCGTCTGACGGAAGATCCACGTTCATTTTGTGTCTGAGATTTTTTCTCAAACCGCACATCATGGAGACAAAAATCGCGAGGAATCCCAAAACTCCCGCCTGCGCACAAAGTACGGCATAGTCAGGAAACCGGACCGCCAGACTTCCAAGCACGATCCAGAACAGGAATTGCGCAAGGAAAGAACGGTAGAGTTTCAAAACCAGGAAAAGGACTCCCAAAATCAATACGCAAACACCCAAAACTCCAACGATAGCGGTCCGGTCCGCAAAAATGAGCGGGATCTCGGAATCCATCATGCGGCAATTCCCCATCCCCGACAAAACGTACCGATTCATTTGAGCCGGAGCCGGAGTTCCGCGAACAGCCCCCGACCATTTTTCGAGCGTTTCCTGTTCCCAAAGCGGCATTCTGCCAAGGAAACAGTGTCCCCATCCCCAGCGGTACTCCATCGTGAAATTCGACGGAGCTTTCAGAAGATGAACATCCTGCGGCACGATCAGCTGCCAGAAAAGTCCACGCACCCACGCAGCTTCCTGAACATACGGGATCTCCGCATTCAAAAAATGCCCAAGTCCTTTACCGGCAGGATACTGGCAGAAGACTTCGACGGTCTGCGCCTGAAAAACATTTGGCGAAGAAAATGTGATCTGCAGCTGCTCCGGCAGAATTTTCTTCACCTGATTTCCGGCGGCCGCTTTTCCGTCGATCCAGACACGCACACTCTCCATCTGCACATCACGCGGAAGCCGGACCGTAAGCGTCCGCGGCGGAATGAACGCACCGCGCTGTCCCGGTTCGGAGATTCCAGATTCCTGCAGCGGCGGGAAAAGGAAAACAGCCCGATCCTGCCTCGCTTCATTGGTCAGCCAGGTCTGGATCCAGCATCGGTCCACTACCGTGACTTTCTGTGTCGAGATCGGACGCAGCTTCACGTTCACCTGAAAATCATTCTGCGCACAAAACGATCTGCAGAAAAATTCCGGCATGAGATTTCCAGACCTCTCGCTCCACTCCTGCTCGCGGTTCAGAGGGTCTCGGGCAAGGAACGCCCCCATATCTTCCCACGGAGTCTCAAAATCCAGCTCCGACGGCGACATCAGCTCCACTCCGTTCTCGGAAGCAAGCTCCAAAATATTTTCGACCGTCGCGCCATCTTCTGAACTCGCAAGGCGGATCTCAACCAGACGTTTTTCTTCCGCACTCAGTTTCGGCATAGGGAGTACGTAGGAAATCGTGACGGTAAAAGTCCCGATCCGCTTCTCTGGAAGGACCGCCTCGATCTCCATAAACTGATGCCGGACGGAATTCCCCCCAAATTTCAGGATCGGGAAATTTCCGCCGTCTGGAGCATCTGATCCGGTACGCAATGCCGACTTCCCATGGATCCCTTCCTCCCCGGAGCCGCTCCCCTGACCATTTGCCGTCCCATTCACGGTCCCGTTGGCCAACCCATTTACCGTCCCATTGACCGCTCCGTTCCCGTTTAGGGAATACCCGGAATTGTCTGCAGACGGAACCAGCCCCTTTCCGGTATTTTCAGTTCCGATTCCGGAGGTCCGCAAAACGGATTTCATCGCCAGATACCGTCCCTCCCCGCCGGTTTGATCAGCGGATTGACTCGGAGAGACCTGAACCGAAAGTCCTGCCAGATCCATTTCCGGAACCAGAAACCGCAGCTGACTCAAACTTTCATACGCCGCCGCATAATCAAACGTCTGATGGACGCGATACTGCTGCGCATAAACTTCCAC
>CAZRGJ010000251.1:0-4725 GCA_964599445.1 uncultured Planctomycetaceae bacterium
TCCGCGTATCCGAGATAGTCGGAGATGATCTGTTCCGCATCCAGACGCTGCGCTCCGCCTTCCGGATCCATACCGGCGAGGATCATGTTTTTCTTGGCGACGATGGCGCAAATGCGTTCCGCGAAAGTCTCACGGTAAAGGTCACCGAGACGAATCGCCCAGCTGCGGCCGACTTTATCGCGATAGCACGGTCCGATACCGCGCATGGTGGTTCCGATGCTTTCGCCCGTCGTAGTCTCATTCATCAGCCGGTCTTCTTCGAAATGCCAGGGCATGATGACGTGAAGGCGATCGCTGAGGATCATGTTTTCGCACGAGATCCCCTGCTCTTTCAGGCCGTCGATCTCTTTGAGGAACATTGCGGGATTCAGCACGACGCCGCCGGCGACCACGTTCGTGATGTGGGAGTGGAAGATTCCGCTGGGAATGAGGGACAGTTTGTATTTTTTCCCGTCAAAGACCACCGTATGTCCGGCATTGGCACCACCCTGGTACCGAACCACGATGTCATTTTTCTCCGTCAGGAAGTCCACGATCTTCCCTTTTGCCTCATCGCCCCACTGGAGCCCAACTACGCAAGTCGCCGCCACAGCAACACCTCATTTCGATAAAAGGATTCTTGCGGGCATGAACACCCACACCCAAAAACAATACCATTTTACCACATTTACGCCAAATTTCAAGCCCCCAAAGATAAGAAATACAAAAAAACCTCAAAAAGTTTCCGCGTTCGACCGGGCAAATGCTTTTGATTCTGCCTCCCAAAGGAAAACTGACGGAATTTTTGTAAAAATTTGCCAACTTTTTCAAGAAAATGCCCTACTCCCCCTTGCATTTCTCGCCAAAATCGCACATACTATAGGAGTATGTCTTTGGGGGACCGTAAAATCCGAAAGCCGCAGTTCCTGCGGGACCTCACGTTTCCGGATTTGCCGACGGCTGAAATTTACCGAACGGCTGGGGAGTCCAACGGTCCGGCAGACTCATTTTTGGAAAACACGATCAATCAGAGGACGTCATGAATAAAATTTTGGGATTGCTTTCCGCAGGGTTTCTGACTCTCACGCTGTTTTTGGGGTTCTCGCTGACGGTTCCGTCGGTGAGTATGGCTGCGGATGGGGATTCGGCAGCTGCGGCTTCGGAAGACGGTGCGAAAAAGACCGTCAAAAAAACCGTAAAGAAAAAGAAGAAAACCGCACAGACCAAAGAGGCTGAAGAGGATGCAGATGGAGAAAAAACGGCTTCTGGAACCAAAAAAGTGCCGAAAAAAGTGAAGAAGCCGGAAACTGCGTCGTCTGGAACCGCGTCGTCTGAAACAGATGCAGAGGATACCGGGAAGACCAAATCGGTCAAGACGGCTAAAGGCGGAAAGAAAGTAAAGTCTGCCGATGATGCCGACGCGGAAGACACTGAAACTGCGGACGCATCTACGAAAACGGAAACGCCTGAAGATGCCGAAAAAGAAGATGCTGAACAAACAGAAAAGACCGAAAAAGTGTCTGAAAAAGCAGACGGCGATCCAGAAACCGGATCCGTCGAAAAAGCGGACGCCAGCACTCTGACGGAAGAAGGTTCGGAAGCCGGCGAGATCCGCAAGATCACCATCAACGGGATCGAATACGCATTTTGCTGGTGCCCTGCCGGTTCCTTTGAAATGGGTGCCCCGGAAGAGGAACTCGGATACTCGGAGATCGAGAAACAGCACACCGTCAAACTTTCGAAAGGCTTCTGGATGCTCCAGACCGAAGTGACCCAGGAAATGTACGAGTCTCTCACGGGAAGCAATCCGAGCTACTTCAGCGCGAAAGGTTTCGGCAAAGAAAAAGGGAAAGTTGCCGGACGCGAAGAAACCGCGAAATTCCCCGTGGACCGCGTTTCGTATCGTGACGCTTTGGCGTTCTGCGAAAAGATCTCGGAGATCTGCAGCGTGAAATTCACCCTGCCGACGGAAGCACAGTGGGAGTACGCCTGCCGTGCGGGAACGAAAGGCGCGTTCTACACGGAAAAAGCCCCGTCGGTCCAGCAGGCCAACTACAAAACCGGCGCAAATATGCCGGAAAGCACGGAAGAAGTCGGTACGCACGGCCAGAACCCCTGGAAGCTCCAGGACATGATGGGCAACGTGAGCGAATGGTGCCGCGACTACTTCGACCCGGATTACTATGCAGCATCGCCGGCTTCGGATCCGACCGGCCCCTCGGAAGCGGAAAATAGTGAACGTGTTCTGCGCGGCGGAAGTTTCGCGAACATGGCCTACTATCTGCGCAGTGCAGCCCGCAATCAGCTGATCGAAGGCGCAAAAGGGAATCGTTTCGACGGCTTCCGTTTCATCACCGTCCCGGGCGGTGAAGCGGCTTCGGAAACAGACGCTGACGAAGAAGAAAACGCCGATGACGCAGAAGATGCGGACGCTGACGAAGAAGAAAACGCCGATGACGCAGAAGATGCGGACGCTGACGAAGAAGAAAACGCCGACGACGCAGAAGATGCGGACGCCGACGAAGAAGAGTGATCCGCTTCTGGACTCAGAACGGAGATTGTGCATCCCGCAGTCTCCGTTTTTCTAAATAGCAAAATTTATTTTCCCTGCCATTTTCCATTTCAGGAAGGAGATTTCATGCCCGCGACACGAAGAGATTTTCTGAATACGTGTTCTTTTTTGACTGGAGCCGCCATTCTGAACTCATCAGGCCAAACAGACGCACAGTCTGTTGTGGTCGACTCGGCAAACACGGCCCCCAAAATGCGCAAAATGAAATCGGAACACCGTATGCCGGCTGGAAAGAAGGCGAAATGGACCTTCATTTCATCCTGACGGGCGTTGGCGAGTCGATGTTCTACATTTACCCGGACGGTACGACGATGCTCCTGGATGCTCCAGACTGGAACATTGAAAGCTACCGGGACCGCGTGCCGGCAATTCCGGACTCTTCACGTCTTGCGAGCGAGTGGATCATGCGCTACCTGATGCGCGTCAATCCCGGCGGGAAATCGATCGACTACATGATGCTCTCGCACTACCACAACGACCACGCCGGCTGCGAAGAAGTCCACGCAGGCAAAACAGAAGGACGCGGAGAGGACTACTATCTTTCCGGCCTGGCAAACATTGGCGAGCATTTCAAATTCACGAAAGTTTTTGACCGGGGATACCCGACCTACGATCAGCCGAAAGCGATCCAGAGTGACGGTTTCGTCAATTTCGTCCGGTTCACGAAGTACATGACGAAAGCGGGGCGTTTCACGATGGAAGAACTGGAAGTCGGACGTCAGGATCAGCTTGCGTTGTGCCGTGCACCGGAACAATACCCGACCTTCCATACGCGGACGATCTGCAAAAACGGCGTCGTCTGGACCGGCAAGGAAATGGAAACGCGCAATTTCTACGCAGAAAACGAAAAAAACATCAACAGCCGCATTAATGAAAACACGCTGTCGATCGGCTATCTCATTGAATACGGCCCCTTCCGCTATTTCACCGGCGGGGATCTGAGCTGCTCGGTCTTCACGGCAAATGATGAACGGATCAATCTTGAGGCGCAGGTCGGTTTGGTCGTCGGAAAACTGGACGTCTGCAAAACGAACCACCACTCATACAAAGATTCCATGGACCCCGGCTTTACGAATGCAGTTCAGGCCAAAGTTTACGTCTCGAATGTTTGGGATCTTCACCATCTCCAGGACAACACGATGACGAACATGACCTCGGCAGCCGAAGACGTACTCGTCTGCCCGACGATCAGCCACGCCCGTGCACTGGAGAAGTACCGCGACTGTCCCTGGATGAAAAATCTGGCGAAAGAAGCACAAGACGGAGGCGGCCACATTGTCGTGAAAGTCTTTGACGAAGGCCGGCAGTACAAGGTCTACTATCTGACGGCGAAAGACGAATCGATGACCGTCCGCCAGGTCTACGGCCCCTTCAAATCGCGGAATGCGTGAACCAGATCGGCTCCTCGGCCTCCTCGGAACCCTAATTTGACTATCCAAAACGAAACGTTGATCAGGGAGACTCGTTCATGAGCAGAAAACGCTTGCGCGATGCGGTACTTAGGGTCCTTCTTGTCCTCCTTTCCCTCTCTGGCTGCTCGAAGCAGGAAAATGGGAGTGAACTGCCGGAAACGGCACGACAGGAATCGGTTTCCGTCGAAACGACAGAAAGGACCCCCGGAGATCCACTCGTTCAGCAGGCACTTTCCCTCATTGAGGATCGGGACGGCAATTTACTGCCGACGCCGAAGTGGGCAAAAGCGATCCCGCTTTTCCGACAGGCTGCCGAAATGCAGAATGCTGTCGCGGAACGCTACCTTGGTTACGTATACGCGACCGGTTCCGGAATTTCAAAAGACCTGAAAGAAGCGGAAAAATGGTACCAGACCGCAGCAGAACACGGCGACGTAAAAGCACAGTTCAACCTCGCGCTTTTCTGCCTGACGGGAGCCGACGGCGAAACGGAGCCGGATATTCCGAAAGCAGAAATGTGGTTTCGGGCGGCGGCAGCACAGGGCCATCCGGACGCCCAGCGTTTCATGACGGAGATCATTCCGCAGCTTCAGAACCGCCTTCCGGATGAACTTCCATCGGAACTTCCGGAGAACCTGCCCTCGGAACTTCCGGAGCCTGCGCAAAGTTTCCGCACTCCCGCCCGGATCCCATCCCCGGCATGACGGCCCATGGGATTCGCCAGACACAAAAAATTTCAATTTCCTACCAACTCCAACCTTT
>CAZRGJ010000252.1:0-4715 GCA_964599445.1 uncultured Planctomycetaceae bacterium
GGACGTTCAGAAAGCGTACAAAGAATGGGGGCTCGCAAAAGACGAATTCGCCGACACGCGCCACTTCGGCCACAAGATCTACGTGCGCGAAGGACGCCGCATGGTCAGCGACTACGTGCACACCGAACTGCACTGCCGCCGCATCGAACCGACTCCGCGTCCGATCGGCTTCGGCTCGTACAACATGGATTCGCACCACTGCCAGCGGTACGTGCGCATTCTGGAAGACGGACGGGCCGTCGTCTGGAACGAAGGGGACGTGGAAGTCTCCCCGCGCGGTGCGTATCCGATCGATTTCGGGACCATCGTTCCGAAACGCTCCGAGTGCACGAACCTGCTCGTCCCGGTCTGTGTTTCCAGCTCGCATATCGCGTACGGCTCGATCCGCATGGAGCCGGTCTTCATGATCCTCGGACAGAGTGCCGCGACGGCCGCTTCCATGGCCATCGATGAAAATCTGGCCGTTCAGGACGTGAACTACGAGAAACTTGCCGCGCGTCTGAAGGCGGACGCTCAAGTCATCGACTATCCGCTGGCGCGTCCGAGTCTCGGAAATATGTCGGATGACCGTGTGCCGGGAATTTACTGCAGCGACGAAAAAGCAGAACTGAAAGGCGACTGGAAGTTCAACGACAAAGTGTCGCCGCGCATCGGCAAAGGCTACCATCACGACGACGGCACGAAATGCGGAACGAAAACCGCCGTGTACACGCTGGACATTCCGAAAACCGGCGAATACGACGTCCGCCTGATCTACGTCCCGCTCTCGAACCGCGCGACGAATGTCCCGGTTGAGGTCCACTCGGCAGACGGCGTGAAGACGCTCACGGTCAACCAGCAGAAGTGCGAGCACACGCCCTTCCAGTCGATCGGGACTTTTCGATTTGAAGCCGGCAAAGGGAAGGCGAAGATCGTGATCTCAAACAGGAACGTGAACGGTCACGTACTGCTTGACGGCGTTCAGCTGCTTGCGAAGTAGCACAAAACTTCCCGAACCCCTCTGCCTCACTTCCAAAACCACTCTTTCAAAGGGAGAAGGACCGCCGAAGGCGGCGGAGGGTTCATCCCCGCGTCTTTTTTACGGACGTTGAGTCGATATGGAGTACGGCAATACAGTCACGTTAGTGACCTTTGCCGCTTTTTTATTCGGCGGCCGCGAGCCGCGGCAGGCGATGGCGCTTCCGCGCGATGGCATAGAAAACGCGGCTTGATGGCCGCTCCGTTTTGGGAGTGCGCATCCGCGCATTCCGGGAGTTGGTGTGGGTTTCAGAAAAAACGGCCATTCAAAAGTCCCCGCGTTTCCTCTCGGCGAATGGCCTGACGGCCTGTATCGCTGGACGCGAAAGCGGCGAATGTGCGCAAGTGCACGGTATCGCCGCATTCCATATTTCACGTTTTTTTTGCGAACTCCCGGATGGCCCTGAAATACGGAGAAAAGAAAAAAATGGAGTTTCCGCTCTCAGAAAAAAAGAAGAATCTCCGAAGCGCATTGAGGAAACTCCGCGCTGCCGTTCCGGACCGGAGCGAACGGAGTCGGCGTGCGTGCCTGCATATTTTGGAAATGCCTGCGTGGAAAACAGCCCGGGCAGTTTTGGTCTACGTAAATTTTCGCTCGGAGATAGAGACGGATCTCCTAATCGAAAAACTTCTCGCGGCATCCGAAAAACGGTGCATCGTGCCGTTCTGCCTTTCGGACGGAGGGCTGGAGTTGGTGGAGATCCATTCGCGAGAGGAACTGGAACCGGGAGCATACGGCATCCCGGAACCAAGAGCCGAGGTCCGTCAGCTTCCGGAACGGATCGTTTTGCCGCAGGAACTCGATCTTGCCGTCCTTCCCGGCGTCGGCTTTGACCTTCAGGGACGGCGTCTCGGTCAGGGAGGCGGATTCTACGACCGGCTTCTCCCGAAACTCCGAAAGGAAACGCCGACCGTCGGCATCGCGTTTGAGTGCCAGCTCACGGAGAAGATCCCGTCCGAGCCGCACGATCTGGGAGTGAAATTCATCGCGACGGAAGAGCGACTTCAGGACGCCCGATTCCAGGTCTGGGGGCTTCTCGGAGGGATCGCTGGAGGAAAATCGCTCGCGGCAGAGTTTTTCCGGCAAAAAGGGATCCCGGTCTTTGACGCGGACCGTGCGGGGCACGCGCTCTACGAGCGATCCGACATTCGGGAGAGTTTGCTTCACCGCTGGGGGATGGAAATTCTGGCCGACGACGGAACGCCCGACCGAAAAAAGATTGCGCAGAAGGTCTTTCAGGCTGTGGAAGCTCCGGTGGGAGGTCCGATGAAAAATCCCGCAGCAAGCTCTGCAAACTCTTCAGAAAAAACTTCCGAAAACGCGGAACTCGCCTTCCTGAATGGTCTTTTCCATCCGGCGATCCACAGAGAATGGCTGAAATTCCGCGAATCCGCAGCCCGAAACGGCAAACCCCTCGTGATCCTTGACGCGCCGCTGCTTCTGGAGATCGGCTGGAAAGAAGAATGCGGCGAACTGCTTTTCATCGAGACTCCGCGAGACCGCCAGATCCGTTTCGCGCTTTCGAGAGGCTGGACGCTTGAGGAGCTTGAGGCGCGGGAACGCCGTCAGTTTCCCTTGGCGGAAAAACGGGCCTCCGCGACGCTTTTGGTGTCCAATGACGGCACGAAAGAGGAACTGACGGGACGACTTGAGGCACTTTTTGCGAAAAAATTCGCAGGAAATTGAAATTCAGGGCGTCTCGCCCCCTTGCCCCGCATCTGCTTTTTCGGTATAATGTGAAGCGGATCGGTCGGCATTTCATGGTACACTCTCACAGTTTGACGGAAATGTTTTTCCGACCTGTTCCCCAAAGCTCCCAAATTTTCCAAAAAATTCGAAAATATTCGAAAAAACCAAACTCTCGGAAATTCCGCAAATTTCCGGGAAGATCAGATAGAAAATTCAGACTGGATCAAAATTTCATGTTGACTTACCATACGGCCGGCGAATCGCACGGCAAAGGACTTTTGGCTCTGGTGGACGGTTTCCCCGCAGGGCTGGAGATTCAGACGGAAACGATCAACTACGAACTTGCCCGACGTCAGGGCGGCTATGGACGCGGCGGACGCCAGCGTCTTGAAACGGATACCGCGGAGATCCTGACGGGGATCTGGGGCATGAAGACCATCGGCAGTCCCATCGCACTCTGGGTCAAAAATCGAGACTACCGTCTCCCCGACCTTCCGGACCTCGAGACGGCACGGCCAGGGCATGGAGACCTCACCGGTTCCAGAAAGTTCCTTTCCGGGATGCGCGCCATCCTTGAAAGAGCAAGTGCCCGCGAAACGGCCGCACGTGTCGCGGCAGGCGGACTGGCTCGGCAGCTGCTCTCGCTTCTCGGGATCGAAGCCGTCGGTTTCGTTCAGCAGGTCGGCGACGTTCCGCTTCCCGTGACGGCGGAGGCGGAGAAACTCTTTGACCGTCTGAAAGAAGCGGGCGAAAACGGTGAGGACTGCACGCCGATCATGGCGGAGATCCGGAAATTCCGCGACGAAAACGACCTCTACGCGCTCTCCGATGAAGACGCGATCGAGGCCGGAAAAGCCCGGATCGACCGTGCGGCCGAAGAGGGCGACACGCTGGGCGGGATCATTGAAGTCCGCGTCACGGGTCTTCCGTTTGGTCTCGGAACGCACGCGCAGTGGGACGCGAAGCTCGACGGCAAACTCGCGCAGGCAGTCATGGCAGTTCAGGCGGTCAAGGGCATCGAGATCGGTCTGGGATTTGAAGCCGCAAAACTTCCGGGAAGTCTCGTTCATGATGCTATCGGCTATGAGGAAGCAAAACGGGAATCGCGGACGCTTGGTTTTGTCCGTCCCACGAATCGCGCCGGCGGTCTGGAAGCGGGAATGACGAACGCTCAGCCTCTGATCCTCCGCGCCGCCATGAAACCGATCGCGACCCTGCGTAAAGGCCTCCCGACGGTCGATCCGGTCACGCACCAATCGGTCTCAGCGTGCTGGGAACGCAGCGACATCTGCGCCATTTCAGCCGCCAGTGTCGTGGTGGAAAACGTGACGGCATTTGAGATCGCGTCGGCGGTCATCGAAAAATTCGGCGGAGACAGCGTGGAAGAGATCCGCGAACGCATCGCGCTTTTCGAATCGCTCGCACGGCGTTAAGCGGGATTCCCGCACCGGAGTTAAACGGGATCCTGCACGGTACCATGCGGGATCCCGCACAACGTTCAAGAAAAAAACGGAATTTGGCCGTTCAGCGTTTAAAACACGAAAACAGACGGCCTGAAAAGGAAAAACATGACGAAACGCACGCTCCTTTTGACGCTTTTCCTTCTGTTTGGCTTTCTGCCGACCGCAGGACTTTTCCTGTGGGGCAGTTACCGCCACACGGTCTGGTACGTCCAAAATTGGAATTCGCGTGCGGAACGCCTTCTTGAACTTCCCGTGACGGCTGACTCCATCGTTCACGAATCCCCGGGTTCCGGCCGACTGTACGGTCTCTCATTTTTCATGCCGGAAAGTACGGAAGAAAAACCTCTTCTTCTTGCTCAAATACCGTGGGCGGATTGGGTCCGCTACACGACGCTCCGGGAGGGACGGGAGGTCAGCCTCACCAAATGGACGCTTCCGGAACTGAAACTGTCGCCGCACTGTCTGGAAACGCTCTGGACTGCGCATCAGCATTTTCTTTCTGCGCAGGACTGGCACGGCCGGGAACTGATCCTTGAGCTGGAAAA
>CAZRGJ010000253.1:0-4682 GCA_964599445.1 uncultured Planctomycetaceae bacterium
CCTCCAGGCCCCCAAAGTCACGCTCTTCAACGGGCAGCAGGCTTTGGTTCAGGACGTGACCGATACCCCGTTCGTGGTCTCCGTCATCCCGGTCGTCGGCGACTTTGCCGCGGCACTCCAGCCCGTCATCGTCGTTCTGTCGGAAGGTTCCTTCATGACCGTCCAGGCAGTGGCCGACAACTCCCGCCGTTACGTCCGCCTCACCGTGGTTCCGTTCTTCAGCCAGATCGGCGACGTCACGGAATTCACCTTCACCGGAAGCACCTCCACAAGTAAGGATACCTCCGGAAGCGGTACGGAAGACGACAAGGAAACGACGACCTCCACCTCGGGTTCCACCTCCGGTACGACGGTCCAGCTGCCGGAATACTCCTACGTCACCGTCACCACGACGGTCAGCGTTCCGGACGGCGGTACCATCCTCCTCGGCGGCATCAAGCGTCTGAGCGAAGGCCGTAACGAAAAGGGTGTTCCGATCCTCAACAAGATCCCGTTCATCAACCGTCTGTTCAAGAACACCGGTATTGGACGCGAAACCACCAGCCTGATGATGATGGTCACGCCTCGAATCATCATCCAGGAAGAAGAGGAAGAACAGCTGGGTGTTCCCTCCACTTAGTGAAACCATGAGCTGTTCCTGATTCGGAAGCCGACAGTAGAAGGATCTGCTGTCGGCTTTTTTTATTCGGCTCTTTCGGAAAATGCGCAAAGCCCTAAATGTGTTTTTTAAAATTTTAAAATATTCATGAAATCTGTTTTTTGCGTTTTTGGCACTAAATTTCGTGTTTTTCAGTGGCATTCTGTGTCTTCAGTGGTAGAATCACTACTCTGTTGCCGGAGGAACCACATTTCTGTGCTGCCCGGAACTTCAGGCGATACGGCCCCCATTCGTTCTGATTTCCTGACGGGGACACACAACGACTCGGATCCGTTCTGTATGCTCTCAAAAAACGGAGCGGCTGGTGAACCACGGGGCCAGGCCATGGCGCGGAAGCGCGTTGAAAAAGTGCGAGCAAGAAAAATTGGAAAGATTTTCAGAAAAATGGCAAAATTGCTCTGGACATGAAAAGAAATTTACGGTATTCTGACGGCAAGAAGTTGGTTTTTTTACGGGAATTTGCCAAAATATGAGATCCGCAAGCATTTTCATTTCGAGCCTTTGCCTGTTTTTTCTGTGTTTCGTCCTGACGACGGGATGTGCACAGAATCGGCAAACGATCGCACGTCTGGAGCAGGAAAATGCCCAGCAGCGGGAGCGTATTTGGCAGAGCAACCGGAAGATGGAAGATTTTCGACAGGAAAATCTCGCACTTCGGCAGCAGCTTGCGGCGCTTCAGAGCCAAAATCGGAGCTCCGCTTCCCGTTCCAGTCAGCCGCAGGCATCGATCATTCAGCAGAATTCCGGCACGAACGATCCATCCGCAGTTCCGCAGACCGAGCCCATTTCGACACTTGGCGCACCGACGTCTCCGCAGACACTTCCCGTCAATCCGTCTGCTGGTTCGCAGGCAGTCATGGACGGCACTCCGCACCGTACGATCCGGGTCCGCAAGACGGACAGCAGTTCCGTGCATTCCGTCACGATCCTCGCAGACAAAGCGAAACCGATCCACTATGAAGGACTTCATGCCGAGATCCAGTTGAAAGACGCCAACGGCGGCATCGTTCTTGCTCCGGCACCGCTTTATGTCATGGTCACCGACCCGTCCAAACCGGAAGATCAGGCACGTGTTTCCAAATGGCGCTACACGGCTGAAGATCTGGCCGGGATCATCAACAGCGGTCAGGCGGCGATCTCGATCCCGCTCAACATGGCCTGGGAACGCTCCTGCCCGCAGAATCTTGATCTGGAACTCCACATTCTTTACCATACGAGCGATCAGCGGATCCTCAGCCACCGGGCGCGCATCAACCTTGCGCAGTCCGCAGCTCCGCAGAGCATGACCTCCGCCGCAGATCCGGCCGTCGGAGCCTCCGTTTCCGTTCCGAACACAGCAGGTTCACCTTCAGCCTCCTCTTCCAACTCTCCGTACAGTCGGCCGGTATGGACACCTGAACCTTAAAGTCCCCAAAACGATCCATTCCAGGCAAGCATGAGCATGGTCCTGACTTACCCTGCCGGCACAATCGCCACGAGTGGAAAAACCGACACTCAATTTCATCTTCTTGTCTGAATTTCTGAAAAAAAAGCAGAGAAAATTTTGTGCAGGACTCTGAAATGCCGATGACGAATCTTGAAAGAGTCGAATTATATTTACGCCATGACCTGATTTTCGCGCGGAAGAATTTTTTCTTCCCGGTACTTTCACTTTAAAATGGCAGCCCGGACGTGTTTCCGCATCCTTTTTTCGGATGTTTCGCCTTCCGTCTGTCCGAGATCAGCAGCGTAAAGTAGAGTAAAATACGCGTTTCACAGTTTTTTAGGAGTGTACCGATATGTATCGGAAAGTAATTCTTGGTTTGTCCATGCTGGTGTCGTTCCTCACGGCACTTCCGTCTTTTGCGCAGACCGGCGACAGCCTCGCGATTTATCAGACGTTTGGCAAAGGAGTTCACTACTATAATGCGCAGGATTACGCTGCAGCCTATGAAAAATTCACGGACTGCATCAACAGCGGAACGCAGAATCCAAGTATTTTCTATTTCCGCGGCCTCGCGCTCCTGAATCTCGGTCGTGCCGAAGCTGCCGAGATGGACTTCAAATCCGGTGCCGAATTTGAAGAAAAAGCCAATATGGATACGCAGAAACAGATCGGATACGACCTGCAGTTCGTCCAGGGCAATGTTCGTCAGACCCTCGAAAAATATCGTGCGGAAGCAAAACTCGCCGCCTACCAGAGAGTTCGCGAGATCCGCGCCATGCAGGAAAATATCAATGCGCATAACGCACTGAAAAACAAAGACCTCCACACGTTCGACAGTACCTACTCCTACGATACCGGTCTGGGTGAATCGGAAGCTTACGAAGAATATACGAGCCTCGATGAAGAGGAAAATGCGGACCTCGATGCTGAAGAAGCAGTTGAAGAAGAGGAAGAAGAAGCTGTCGATGAAGAGGAAGAAGAAACGGCAGAAGAGGACATCTCCAGCGAAGATGCTGCGGAAGACTTCGACCTTGACGACGAAATCGGTCCGACCAGTGTCGGCGACGACGATGACGACGACGCGGCAGCGGACGACGAAGACTCCACTTTCGGCGACGATGACGACGACGCGGCGGACGACGAAGACTCCACTTTCGGCGACGATGACGACGACGCGGCAGCCGATGACGAAGACTCCACTTTCGGCGACGACGATGACGACGCGGCGGCGGACGATGAAGATGCAGCCCTCGGCGACGACGATGACGACGACGCGGCGGACGATGAAGACGCAGCTTTCGGCGACGACGATGACGACGACGCGGCGGACGATGAAGACGCAGCTTTCGGCGACGACGATGACGACGACGCGGCGGACGATGAAGACGCGGAAGACGTGGAAGCTCCGGAAGAAGCAGAAGATGATCCTTTTGCAGAATGAAATGACTCATGAATTCCTCAAACTGGAATAACTTGATCGCTGCGATCCATGAAACCATGGATCGCGGTTTTTTTGTTGCGGCAGGCGGCGGCAGTGAACTCTTTTCCCGACTTCTTTCCGTTCCGGGTGCCTCACGGACCGTTCTGGAAGCCCGGATCCCATACAGTCCGGAATCCCTTACTGCGTTTTTGGGACAGAAACCGGAGCAGTTCTGCAGTGAAGAGACGGCCCGCCGAATGGCAGTTTCTGCCTGGCATCATGCTTTTCAGCAGATACGAACGTCTGGATCTCCGGAAAATACCGAGGATCTTTCACGGCTCTTTGGATTTTCAATTACGGCAACTTTGGCGACCTCACGGGAACACCGCGGAGAGCACCGTGCCTTTGCGGCGATCCATACCGCAGAACAGACCATTTCATGGAAATTGACGCTTCCCAAAGGTCAGCAGCCCCGCGCCGAAGAAGAATCTGCCGTCGCGGACTGGGCACTGAAGCTACTGGGAGAATACTGCAGCCTCCAACCGTCTCAGATCCCGCCGGTCTCGAAAGTCCAGGCTCCGGCAGAATGGAGCAGGATCCTGACAGGAGAACTTCCCTTCGCCGTGATCCATCGGGACGGCCGGATCACGGAAACGCTCCCGGACGGAACTGCCGGGATCTTCCCAGGTTCCTTTCATCCGATCCATACGGGCCACTGCGAAATGCACCGCTGTGCCGAGAAACTGCTTTCCGGAAAAGTCCTTCCGGAAATTGCGATCCGAAATGCAGACAAACCGCCGCTGGATCATGTTTCGATCGACGAGCGGATCCGGCAGATCTTTGCGGAACCCAACTTTTCGGGAGACTGTATTTTACTGACTGGACTTCCATTTTTCACGATGAAATCTGCACATTTCCGCAATCAGACCTTTGTCGTGGGGATGGATACGCTAACGCGGATCGCAGACGCCAAATACCATTTCGGCGAACAGCTTCTCCTTGAACGCTCACACCGGATCCTGCAGGAAAACGGAGCCAGGTTCCTGGTTTTTGGACGCATGAAAAAGAATACAGACGGAGAAGGATTTGAAAGCTTCGATCCCCGCAGGTTTCCATCCGTTCTTGCGAGACTCTGTACCGGGGTTTCCGAATCGGAATTCCGAAACGACCTTTCCTCG
>CAZRGJ010000254.1:0-4678 GCA_964599445.1 uncultured Planctomycetaceae bacterium
TGAGCTGACAGACGGTCATCTCGACTTCATCGGGCGTCTGGGCGGAAAGAGGAAAGTTCACACACAGCGTACTTCCCAGAACGGCCGCTCCGGCACTGGAAAGAAATTGACGGCGGGTGGTTTTCATGAGGATCTCCCTGAAAATAAAAAAAGTGGGGGGGATGAAGGTGCTTTTTAAAATAATGTACTCGGGATCGGTGATTTTGTCAAGGGGGAGCTGACAGTCGGAAACGTGCGGAGGTTCATTGGTTCAGGCAGGCATCCGGACGGCAGAACGAGAAAACGTCCTCTCCCAAATGTTGAAGACCCGCAGGAAGACGGAGGTTTGAAAGACTTTCGCACGCGCTGAACGCGGAATCGCCGATAAGGCGCAATCCTTCGGGAAGTACGAGCCAATGCAGACGCAGGCATCTGCGGAAGGCGCCTTCGCCGATCTCGCGCAGGGTGGAGGGAAGACGAACTTCTTCAAGACCGGAACAGTTGCGAAAAACTTCTTCCGGAAGGACGGAAAGTCCCTCGGGAAGCGTGACGCTGCGCAGATGGACATTTCCGCAGAAGGCATACCGGGCGAGTTTCACGCAGTCGGAAAGGAGCGTAAAATGTGCGGTTTCCCTGCCTGCCGGGAAACAGAGGAGCTTTCGGCCTCCTTCCCCAAAAAGAAGACCGGAAGGCGCGGTAAAAAACGGATTCTGTTCCGAAACGCCGATACTCCGCAGACTCCGGCAGTCATCAAACGCGGGGACTCCAACGTGCCGGACCGAGGCGGGAAGGAAGACCGTGCGGAGCGAGAAACATTCATGAAAAGCCGAGCCTCCGATGAAACGCAGACCGTGGGGAAGCGTGACGTTTTCCAGATTTCCGCAGGACCAGAACGCATTTTCGCACAGAGCCTTAAGCCGGGAGGGAAGCCGAACTTCTCGAAGTGCCCCGCAGCAGCTGAACGCGGAAGGGGGCAGGACCTCAAGCCCGTCGGGAAGGAGTACTTTTTCCAGATCCCGGCATCCGTAAAAGACGGAACGTCCGAGGGACTGGACTGTTTCGGGGAGCGAGACCTCCCGGAGTCCCCGTACGTTCGCAAACGCCCCCTCCGCGATCCGCACGACGGTCAGCCCTTCCGCAGTTTCGGGAACCGCGGCACTGGAAACTCCCTCACCCCGAAACCGGGTAATCGTCGCGCCGCCGGGTGATTTTTCAAACTCAAACAAAGCGGGCTTCGGCATGAAGTATCTTTTCAGGAAAATGGTTTTGCGTTTTAGAGAAGGACTTCCCAATAGTGTACCCGCGGCGAAATTTTTGTCAAGAGGGAGACGCGGCAATCGAAAAAAGGGATGATTTTTTTGAAAAAAGCGGAAAAGCCTATTAACTTTTATTTTCTGAAGACTAAAATACGAATATATTGACCTTGTTTGTCAAAGAATTCGCTAACGCAACAGAAACTGCAACTTTCTATATCGTTTCGGCGATCCATGAACCTCTTTTTTCATAAAGGGAAAAGAGGATGTGTGTATTTGTACGTAAATATGCACCAACAAAAACGAGCGCATTCGGCTCCTTTGGGAGTCGTCGCGTGTCTGTTTTTGTGGGTTGTTGCAGACCTCTGTTGCGGGATGCGTTCGGCGTACTCCCTTTTTTTATTTTAAATGCAGATGATTTTCATTCTGGGGAATAACAGTACGGTGTTCTATTGATAGACGAAATAAAGATGTGCATTTTGTTTCATGGACACATTATGTGTCCTATCAGTTGGATATTCAGGAGATCATTACATGAAAAACACGTTTATTAGCTGTGTCGTTCTGCTTGCGGAAATTTTTGTTGGTCAATCCGTTTTGGCGCAGAGTGAGGGGGACTGGAAAACCGCGATGGATCGGGGCGTCGTTTGTGCAAAGGACGGAGATGTCCGAACGGCGACTTTCTATTTTCTCAACGCGCTCGGCAAAACTCCGGGAAATATGGAAGTCATTGAAGCCTACCGCAACATTGTTCAGGGCGTGATCGATTCCTCTGCGGATACCGAGATGAAATATACGTATCTAATCGCGATGAAAGGATTTCTTCAGGAACAGATCAGTACCGTTCCGACGGACAAGGTCGAAACGCTCGTGCTGTGGCTGGACGGGATCGAGGACCAGAAGGTCAAGCTGGAAAATGCGGAAACCGAAGCCGTTGAGGAAATGCCGGAACTGACGGAGCAGGAAGAACTCGCGCAGACCTTTAACGACCTGAAAAGCACGCTTGAAAAACAACAGGAATATGTTCGCCAATCCCTTGCCATGTGCAAAGAAGACCCGAACTTTTTGGATATTGCCTCCTATCAGCTTCAGGAATGTGAACAGCTCATGCGTTCCCTCATTGCCGTTCAGCCGATGCTTCCGAAAGAACGGAAGATCGAAACAGCTAAAGCCTACGCGGCACTTCAAACTTTGAGTGAAGAAGTGCAGGATACAAAATCCGCGATGGTTTGAAGGAATACTGTGAAAAGGAATGGACGCCTTTTATTGATACTTTAACGACCCTCCAGCAGTGGAATACGGACCCGACTGCGAATAAAGGAGAAAAAGGCGTTGCGGAACAGCGGATCTTCCTGATCCAGAAACAGATGGGCAAACTCCAGCAGATACTTCCCAGACTTTCAGAGAAATATGTCGGTGACGTGAATAAAGAATACCCGGAAGATGTTCAGAATGCGGCTGTTTTCCTGCGGCAAATGCAGAGCTGGCTTAAAGAAGCTGCGGAGATCCAGCGAGACAACTACAATATATGGGCAGTGAAAAAAATCCAGGAATGCAATGATCGCTGTTTTAACGCTCAAGGCACTTTTAGGAATGGAAAGGATGGCGCTCAGAATATAGCCAAAACTCTGATCGAAAATTTGGGACCGATCGATTAAATGTGCCTGACGCCCATGATTTCCCGATGCTATCAGGAAGTGCTGAATAAATATCTTGCCGATAACCAGCTTTACAAAATTAAAGGCAGCGGTTCGTGGAATGATAATTCTACGGTAGGGTATACCTTACTTAAAATGGACGAACAGGAAAAAGTCCAGCTCTCACAGTTCTAGCTTCCAAGGAGTTCCTCATGAGAACGAAATTGTTTCTGTTTTTTTTCATGGTACTTACTGTGGTTCCCGTATTTGCGGACGTCAAGGAATCGCGGGAGAAAAAACCGTTCATTCCTGTAAGTCGGAATACGGCTTACGCGGTTGCGTCGGGACTTGCCGTTTCGAATAATTCCGCTTTTATCCCGACATCGACATTGGTTTCCATGACCGATTTTGATTCTGCTGCCCAGTTGCCCAGCGCGCTGAATATCTACAAAGGGGACCTTGCGGAAATCATGATGGACCGGGTCTTTACCAGCAAAACATTAAAGATGACCGGGAATTGGCAGAGGCTTTCCCCCGCGAATGTCGGCCGGAATGGCATCGACGGTCTGTACATCCGTGTGGACCGCAGTGGGAATCCGAGAAGTCTCATGGTCGCGGATGCCAAAATGAATACCGCGCGGCTGGGACAGACTGCGGATGGGAAACAGATGAGCAAAAGCTGGATCAAACCGCGTCTGAAACGGACCGCGGATGCTTATCTGAAATTAGGAACTGATTTGGAAAATGCGAAACTGACCCAGGTCAGCAAGCTGCCGAAAACGCTGGCCGGCAATGCGACGAGTGTACCGATCGATGAACAGTACACCGCGATGATCTGGAAAAACTCAAAAGGCTATTCCTACTATATTCGCGGCGGTCAGCAGGTCGCTCCGGATACGATCCGCCGACAGGTAGATATTGCGGGACAGTATCTTGACGGAGCGGCCTCGGGAAAAGTTCCCTATCGTCAACGGCTTTTTACCTATCAGGCCGTCGAAGGAAAACACGTTTTTTCATCAAACAGCTGGATGCTGATGGAAATGTGATCCGCGGAATGACTCAGAAGATCCAGGGGACTTTCAATGAGCTTCCCCGGGAGTATCAACGGCTCATTCGTCATGCGGCGGTCCAGACGCTGGGACAGCAGAAAAGTATTTACGGTTTCCGCCGATACAGTGGGGAAGAATTCAAGGCAATGGTGCGGAAATGCTGTCTGGAGCCGGAATATTTTAATCGGATCTGCATGAAACCGCGCCTCACGCCTTTAGAAGTTCGCGGGATCGTAACCTCTACGGCCGTTACGGTTTTGCTGCCTGCCGTGGATATTGCGTTTCAGCTTGGTTTGACTGGGAAGGTCGATTGGAAACGTACCGGCACGATCACGATTCTGGGGGGTACTTCGACCGCGGTTGGAGCTGCTGTTTCTACAGGACTGCAAAAGGTCCTCGGGTGTTCCAGTGGTGTCAGCAATTTCATGGGAGGAAGCGCGACTGGGGCACTTCTTTCTATTGGAATGGCCGCAATGGGGTATTGTTCGCCGCAGGAGGCCGCCTTCAATACTGTGACCACCATGACTGTTGCCGGGTTGTCTGCCGCCACGCCTGCGGTAATGATGGCCATCGCGGCGACCTTTGGAACCACTGCTCGGGAACGGCGATCTCCTCGCTTAGCGGAGCTGCCGCGGTCAATGCCGCGCTGGCCTGGTGGGGAGGCGGTTCGATCGCTGGCGGCGGTGCCGGAATGGCTGGCGGCGGTGCTCTGATAGGGGGAGTTGCTACTGGGGTCGGTGCTGTGCCCGTCGTGGTTATT
>CAZRGJ010000255.1:0-4671 GCA_964599445.1 uncultured Planctomycetaceae bacterium
AAATTGCGGGCGTGTGCGGGACTTTCGATCGATACGCTCCTCCATTCCGTCCGGACGCTGGAGGAAGCCCAGGCGGACTGGCGCGCATTTCAGGACAATCAGCTGATCATTCAGGATGAAACGACCTACTGCGACGGCTACCTGATCCCCGAGATGTTTCCGTCGGGACTCTGTATGCCTCTGAAGGCGCCGGGCGGCGTCATGGGGAGCATCTGGTTCTTCTCGAACGGAAACTATTTCAGCGAGCAGACGATCCAGCTTGCGCAGCTCATGGCGGTCCATTTGGGGACGGTCCTTGAACATGAGGCAGTCATGCGGCGGTACGACGGATTCATGGAGTACTGCGCAGAAGTGGAGACCGCTTCCAATGTCCAGGCGGTTCAGAATCCGGTGCGGATCCCTGGAAAAGGAAAACTTGACGTCGCCGGCTGGGCCAAAACGGGCAGGATCCCCAGTCTCGTTCGCTCGTCTGAATCCTGGAGCGGCCGAGGACGAGTCAAAAAAAGCACGGTCTCCGGTGACTTTTACGATTGGTTTACGCTTCCGGAAGGGCAGACGATGCTTACGCTCGGAAGTGTCGGGATCTCGGGAATGTCGGGAGCCATCCTTGCGGCCTCGGTGCGTTCTGCGCTTCGGAGCCACGCGAACTACGGACATTCCACCTCGGATCTGCTCCGGAATGTCTACCAGACGCTTTGGCATCAAATGGCGTCGGATGCCCAGATCTCGCTTTTCTGCGGAGTCGCGAAACAGGAAGCGAATTTCCTCGCGATCCACTACGCTCAGGTCGGGACTCTGCGCGGGCTGGTCGTGCGAAAGGACCGAAGTTTCGATTTCGTTTCCATGAACCACAAATCGAATCTTTTCTACCAGAATGGGAACACGGAGTTTCACTATTTCGCAGACAGTATTTACCTGAAACCGGATGAGATCTTTCTCGTCTTCAACGATGGTTTGGGAGAAGCGACTTCCGCTTTCGGCAAGAAACCGTTTCGGCAGATGAGTTCGGAACAGCTTGCGGAGATCGTGCTGGGAATGGAAGAGTCTGGCGAAAAAAGGAAACGGACTTCCGCGACACTGGAGGAAACGACCCGGCACAGCATCATGCACGCTCTGGGCGGAATGCTTTCGCAGAATCAGAATCCCTCGGCACAGCTCGCTGTTTCGCAGGTTCGGAACTATTTTGGAAAGCACGTGAACAGTACCGCAAAAGATCAGTCGGTCCTGGCGATCCATTTCAGGTCCATTTCCAGATAAAGAGGAGAGTTTCGGAATGAAAGTTTCGGATATTTGCGCATTCATGGAGCGTTTTGCTCCGAAAGCACTCGCGGAATCATGGGACAATACGGGGTTTCTCGTCGGAGAAAAAGAGCAGCCGTGTACGCGGATCATGACCTGCCTCACCATCACGCCCGAAACGGTCCGTGAGGCGGTGGAAAAGAAAGCGGATTGCATCATCTCCCATCATCCGATGCCGTTTCGGGCATTGAAGGAACTGACGTCGGCTTCCACGACCGGAAAACTTCTGCGTGCGCTCATCAAAAACGACATTGCGCTCTACTGCCCGCACACGTCGTTTGATTCTGCTCCCGGATTCGGGATCAATCAGCAGCTCGCCGACGCACTGAAGCTGAAAGAGACCGTGCCGTTCGTGCCGAATCCGGATTGCGGCGGCGGAACGGGAAGAATGGGGATTTGGGAGACTCCCGGAACGCTTGCGCTTTTCCTCGAAAAGGTCCGCGACCTGCTGAAGCTCCCCTACGTTCAGTATGTGGGCAGCCTGGATCGGCCGGTTCGAAAAATCGGCATCGGATGCGGATCTGCGGGAGAGTTCCTCCAGTATGCGCAGCGTTTCGGATGCGATGTTTTCCTCACCGGCGAAACGAATTTCCATACCTGTCTCGAAGCTGAAGCGACCGGGATCGGTCTTGTGCTCATGACGCATTTTGCCGGCGAAAAGTACGCATGCGATCATCTGGCGGAGATCATTCGACAGGAATTTCCGGAACTTGAAGAGGTCTGGGGATGCCGAGGCGAAAAAGAACCGCTCGCGACGTTTTTCTGAAAGAAAGACCATGCGTTTGCCGATGCGCCGATTGGAAAGGAGCAGGAACTGAAAGACTTGAGGATTTTTGGGAAACCCTGTCTGGGACGTCTCAAAAGTCCTCTTTTTTCCACGTGAATTCCGGCGAGAAAACGACCTCCGTATTTTGGACGGCCCGGCGGAGACGCTGGAGAAATTCTTCCTGAGGCACGATGTCCGGGCGAAACTGTTCCGTGTGCGAGTTCACGACCTGAATGTCGATGAGGGTGAACCCAAGAGTCTCCAGATGCCGCACGAGCCACGCAAGACCGACTTTCGACGCATCCCGTTCCAGATGAAATTTCGATTCGCCGGCAAAATAGCTCCCGATCGCTTCGCCGTACAGTCCGCCGACCAGTTTTTCATCCTGCCAGACTTCCACCGAATGCGCAAAACCGGCCTCATGGAACGCGCAGAAACCCTCAATGATCTCCGGCGTGATCCACGTTCCCTCTTCGTAGGAGCGGGGAACGTATGCGCAGTGTTCAATGACCTGCCGAAACGCCCGGTCGAGCGTCACGGTAAACTTCCCGCTGCGGAGTGTCTGCCGAAGTCTGCGGGAGATGTGGAATTTCTTCGGGTCGATCAGTGCGCGTTCGTGCGGACTGAACCAGAGCGTCGGAATGTCCGGTTCTCCACAGGGCCATGGAAAGATCCCGTGAATGTAGGCGTCCAAAAGCCAGTCGGGATCGATCTCGCCGCCGATCGCCAGAACGCCGTCTTCATCAGAAAGCGTCGGATTCGGAAAACGGGACCATTGAAGATACTGTCTGATCAGATTGGAGCGTCTCTCCAACTTTTCCGAATCTTCCATTCCGAATTCCTCCCGATCTCTTCCAATTCCGTTTCCGGATTCGTTTTCTGAAAATCAGAATCCAAAAATATTTTTCGACGCGGCCAGGGACTCGAAAACATCGCACGCCGATTTCCATTCCGCCCAGCCTTCACGCCAGACCAGAGTATCGGCCGCGATCCGATTCTCGCGAAGCCACGTCTGGACAGTATCGCGGTAGATCGGACCATGCTGTTCTCCGGAAGCCGGACGCACGTACCAGACGGTATCTGCCGGGCCTTCAAAGGGATCCGGAAGACGCGGAGCTGCCGAAGTCTGGGCCGGCGGAGCCGCCATGACGGAAGAAACCGGATTCTGGAACGGATCCGAAACTGCCGGATCGGACGTGAACGCAAAGGCATCCTGCTGCTGTCCCATTCCCGCAGATGCCTGCATCATGCCGGGATCGGCCATGACGGCCGAGGCGTTTGGAACGACGTCCGCTCCATTGGAAAGATGGTTCAGGTTAATGTCGTCAAGCACCGACTCCGCCTGATTCGTAAACGGAAAAAGTCCCTCTCTGCGTGCCCGTTCTTCCCATTCCTTTGCGATCAGAAGGTCTTTTGAACCCGCTGGACGCGTGCTCTCAAACGGAATGTCGAATCGTGCATGACATTTGGGGCAGATGCCGCGCTGGCCCGCCTGAAATTCCTTCACGTTCAGTTTGTGTCCATTGGGACAATAAAATCGGATTCCCATTTCTTTTTCCCTTCTTTTCCCCAAAAAAGTTTCCATGGAGCGTCTCGGATCCTGATTCCCGCCATGTTCGTTCGACCAAGCGGTCAGTCAGTCCAATTGACTTCCGGTTTGGGACGGTCTTCTGTCTGAGACGGCGTTCGTGTTTTCGACTGTGCGATTTGCGTGCGGCGGTTCCATGCGGCAGTTTCAGAAATGCTGGATGCGCACGAAAAACACCAACTTCCTTCCATTATATACCAAAACGGATCATTTGAAAAGAGGGGGGCCGAAATTTTGTTCCGATTTTGAAATTTTTTAAAATCTTTGGGATTTTTAAAATTTTTTTAAAATTTTTCCCGGTAGGAGACTGGAAATTTCGCAGAGTTTGCGTATAATGAAACGAAAAGACTTTGCAGTCGGCAAAATTTTCAGAAACCTTGGGAGTACTCATCAGGAGGGACGCCATGTGCCGTTTCATTTCATTCATTTTCCCGGACACCCCGGCTGCTGTGGGACGAAGATCTGTCGATGAGCGGCGAGAGTCGAAAATGGAAGAAAAATGCGGCAAAATATTCTCTGGATGGCGGTCCGTCTGCGGAGCGTGTTTTCTGACGGCATGGTTTGCCGGCGGAGATGTCTGTGCACAGCAGATCCACCTGACGAATCCCATGCAGCGGAATGGTTCCAGTTTCAGTGAGTCCATTGGAACGAATTGGGGACTCTCCGGGAAAAACTGGTCGCTGAACGTCGGAAGTCCCCAGGCAAACAATCTGCCGAGATACGGCGGGTTTGATATGAACAGCGGGATGCGCGGCGGTTTCCAATTTCAGAAAGGCGGAACTTCCGGGTACTTTAACGGCTGGGCGGGGCAGAGCAACGACCGATACAGTACGCTGGAGTCCCCGTCCGTCACGTTTATGAACGGGCAGGGGGCCTTTTTCCAGCACGTGACGGAGACTCCGTTCGTCGTTTCGACCATCCCGGTCGTCGGCGGATGGCACGGAACGGACTACCAGCCGTTCTACGATCCGGAGGTGACGCTCTCTCCCTCGGTCCTTCAGCAGCGGATCGAACAGCT
>CAZRGJ010000256.1:0-4649 GCA_964599445.1 uncultured Planctomycetaceae bacterium
CGCGAGCTTTTCCGGATCCGCTCCCATTCCGGTCGAATTGACCCAGACTTCCAATCCGGAGAGTTCCTGAAGGACGGGAAGCAGACGGTCAAAGCGCAGAAGCGGATCTCCTCCCTCGACGGCCCACGCGGTGATGCCGAACTCACGCAGCTCCCGCACAACTTCAAGAAGACGCTCCAGCGGCATATCCTCCGCAGAATCTTTCCCCTGGTAGCAGTGCGGGCACCGGTACCGGCAGGCACGCGTCATGGAGAGCACGACGGTCGCAGGACGCGGCGGTACTTCCGCCAGTTTCGTCTCCATCGTCCGGAAAAATGCCTCCGACGGATACGCCGGCAGGTAGAAATCCAGCTTGTGCCGTCCGTCTGGAAGACGAAGCAGTTTGTGGACGTAAAAGATCCGCATCAAACGCGCTGCCCGCATCAGGAGCCGGACGTACTTCCGAAAACCGCCGAGTCTGCGGACCTGCGGAAGGAAATGAAGCGCACTCCCCACAGACATCCGCGCGTAAAAGAGCGTCTTCGCGCCCCCGGTGATGAATCGGGCAGACTGCGCAGGAACAGGCAATGCGGGAACGGACTGTGCAGGAACGGACTGCTTTGGGTCAAGAGGATCGCGCATGAAATTCTACTCCTTTTCTCCGTACCAGGCATAGAGCAGGCGAATGCAGACGCACGCCGTCAGGCCCGCAAGAAATCCGGCGGGGAGGAAAACGTCCGGAAACGAAACTGCCGACGGCAGAAACGCAGAAAACTGATTCGCTGTGAGCTGCGCTGCAGGCCAGAACGCGGAAAGCGGCGCGAGGACGAGCCAGACGCAGTTTTGGCAGTTCAGGCGGGTCGCGGCATGGTAGTCTTCCCGCAGGAGTGCCGCGTATAGGCACAGTGTGAGCCAGAGGCTTCCGGCAGTTTCCAGCCAGAGCGAGTGCGCGAAAACACCCGGAAACGCCAGCATTCCCCAGACTGCCGCAAGAGGAACGAGGCCGAACCAGAGCGAAAATCTCGGGCCGAAAACGACCTGAAGAGTCCGTTTCCCAGCTGCGGCGTCCCCTTCACGGTCTTTGAAGTAGCTGAAATGGCACATCGTGAAGTGGGTCAGGAAAACGTAGAGCGCAGCGGGAATGAGCGGGAAAAGGACGGAAGATGCAGCGTCCAGGAAAAGGCCGGATGCGGAGGCTGGAGAATGAACGCCCGCTGAAGTCGGGATATTCTGAAATTCTGTGAGCGAAATGCCGTCTGCACACGAGACGGAAATGCAGTCTGCCGCACCGATGAGGAATCCGAAAAGGACACACTGCGTGATGGAAAGCGAGTAGACGGCACAGCCGACGACCGGAACTCCTTTTGCCCAATTGTACGCCAGATTGAGCAGGACGCCGAGCGTCAGCGGAAGGAGCGTCAGCCAGTTCAGAAAGAGGGAAACGGCTCCGAAACCAACGGTCAGTACCGCGGAAAGAGCGAGAGCCGGGTAAACGGCGAGTTTCCCCGTCACCATGGGACGCTCCGGCGCGTTGATGCGGTCCTCCGCGAGATTTCCCCAGTCATTGAAGATCTGGTTGGCTCCCCACGCAAGAAAACCGAGAACCAGAGCCGTCATTCCGCGCCAGTCAGGCATCGCTGCCAGCTGGAAACACTCTGCCGCAGCCGCGAGTCCCAAAAGTACCGTCGCTCCCGTCACGAAACCATAGTAGAGGCGCATGGACCGCAGATAGTAGAAAAGAAACCGCACCGCCTCTTTTCCAAAGTTCGTTTTCTCCGTGTTTTTCTGCATTTTATCTCATCTCCTGAATTGAACTCTCTACATTCTACTCTATAGAACGCATGAGTGTGAGAAAAAAACGCCCCGCAAACCAGAATTTTCCAGAATTTTCCAGAATTTTCTGCATTCTCCATATTTTTTCTTTGCCCTTTGCGAAACCTTTGCGTCTCAGCATGAAAAGAAAATCGCGTTCATTCCGATCTCAATACGAAATTCACGAAAAAACGCGGATCTTGCGAAAAAATTTAAAATTCGTTTTCGTGTTTTTTCGCGTTTTTCGTAAATTTCGCATCTTGGCCCGTTCCTCATTTGGGGCGGTTTCGTGCATGACGCACGACGAGCGTGGAGAGGGCGAAGAGGCCCACGACGTTCGGAAGGACCATCAGATTGTTGAACATGTCGGTCAGTTCCCAGACCAGATCATTCGAGAGGCACGCACCGAGAAAAATGAACCCCGTCGCGAGGACCGAATAGACCGGGACGGCCCGCTTTCCAAAAAGATAGGCGAAGTTGATCTTCCCGAAGAGATTCCAGCTCAGGATGGTCGAAAAGGCGAAAAAGAAGAGGCAGACCGCCACAAAAGAAGCTCCAAGCGATTCTCCCATGATGCCGGAGAAGGCGAGCTGCGCCATATTGGATTTCGTAATTCCGGCTTCGGCACAGTCTGCGAGCGTCGCTCCGTCTGCGAGGATCCCGCCGCCTGTGTAGAGAGTGGAAATGACCACCAGCGCGGTCATGGTCAGGACGATGAACGTATCGACGAAAACTCCGATCATCGCGACGACCCCCTGTTCGTGCGGGGAGGAAACTTTCGCCATGGCGTGCGCGTGCGGCGTGGACCCCATCCCCGCTTCATTCGAAAAAAGTCCGCGTTTGACGCCCTGACTGACTGCGATTTTCAGTGCAGTTCCAAAACCGCCGCCGATGATAGCATGCGGAAAGAATGCGTAGTGGAAGATCATGCCGAATGTTTCCGGGAGATACTCCAGACGCTGGAAGAGGATAAGCAGACTGCCCAGAATGTAAAGTAGCGCCATCAGAGGCACGAGTTTCTCCGCGACCGCCGCGACACGCCGCGCGCCGCCGAGGAAAACGAGTGCAGAGCAAAACGCGACCGCCGCTCCCACACACCAGCCGGGAAAACCGAAAGCCGTCCGGCACGTTTCGGAAATGGCATTGGACTGGACCATCGCCCCCATGAATCCGAGTGCCAGAACTGCCGCAATGGCGAAAAATCCGGCAAGAAATCGTCCGAATGTACCGCGAAAAGCGGTCCGAATGTAGAAAACGGGACCGCCGTGGAAGGAACCGTCGTCGTGGACCTCCCGAGTTTCCTGGGCGAGCACCGCCTCGGCATAGATCGTCGCCATGCCGAAGAACGCGACGATCCACATCCAGAAGATCGCACCGGGACCACCGATCAGGATCGCACCGCACGCACCGACGATATTTCCCGTCCCGACCTGTGCCGCGACCGCAGTAGCGAGTGCCTGGAAGGAACTCAGACCGCCTTCCTGATGTTTTCCGTGCAGGGAAACGCTCCCAAAGACCTTCTTCATCCCCTCGCCAAAACACCGGATCTGAACGAATCGCGTCCGGATCGTGAAGTAGACTCCGATCCCAACGAGGAGGAAAACGAGAACGTAGTCGGAAAGGCAGAAGTTGATCTTCTGAACGATTTCAAGAAACTGAGGCATGGCGGGACCTTTAAATTAAAATTTTGGCAAAATTTCGGAAAATCCAGTGAATTTTACGGAATTTCAGGAAATTTCAGAAATTTTTCAATGGGGAGGGAAACGCAAAATCCAACGTACCAGAAACGGCTCTGAGAATCAAATCGTGCAGGCTCCTGCACACCGACGGTTTTTATGCGCTCTGTCCTTTTGCCTGAGAGATTCGGCACCATGCGATACACGGCGCGTTGCCCCTTCGGCACCCGGGCTGATCCGGGATTCTCCAGAGATCCTCCATTTTCAGTCTCTGCTTTCTGCTCTCCGCATGAGGCTTTCCTCACGCCGAAGCTGGGACGCAGATCCTGAAAATTTCTTAGGTACACGATACAGTATACTCAAAATTGCCGGAATGTCAAGGGGCTTCCCGCCATTTTAGACGATTTCATGGGATTTTTCCGCCGAAAGGGAGTTTTCGGGAAATCACGTGTCCCGGAAACATCCGCGATGCTTCCGGGACGAAATTTCACGTTTCATTTTTTCGACACGCAAACGCAGAGCGAAGAACTTCGGAAAGCGAAACGGAATGCCGTTCTGCCGCGGTCTGGCAGTCCAAAAATTCTGGCGAGAACTGAATGTCCGAATCGCCGAAAGTCCCGATCTTGATCCGGATCGGTCCAAACGGAGTCTCGACCGTTTCCCACCGCCGATGAAGCGAATACCGCGTCACCTGGAATTCCCGGATCCCAAACGTCCCCGTCTCGCGGAAGAAGCACTCAAGGACCGCCTCACGCTTTTCCGGAGAGATCAGAACACCGAGCTGGGTCGCTGGACGCTGCTTCTTCATCGTCAGCGGGGTGAACCAGACGTCCAGTGCCCCCTGTGCGAAAAGCGACGCCATCGCCGCGCCGAGCTGCTCGCCCGTCACGTCGTCAAGGTTGGCTTCCAGCTGGATGAGCGTCTCGGTCAGGTATGGTTTCGGATCGCGTCCGTCTGCAGCTCCTGTGCTTCCGGTTCCATTCGCACCTTTCGCTCCTTCCGTCTTTTCCGACTCGTAAAGGACCGCGCGAAGCACATTTGGCCGTGACGCCATAGCGCGGTGGCCGAAGGAGTTGAACGAATCGAGGATCCTGGCATTTCCCCGGATCTCCGCCTTTTTCCAAACCGCAAAAAGTGCCGCGGCAGTCGGGGTCAGCATCTCGCACGGCTCATTGTCCGTGG
>CAZRGJ010000257.1:0-4645 GCA_964599445.1 uncultured Planctomycetaceae bacterium
CACGTTCGGAGTGTCGGGATCGCGTGGATCCGAGCGTTCGCATCCGCCTGGACCGTGCAGCCGGAATCCATCATGATGGGAGCGTCGATGAAGTAGATCCCGTCGAATTTCGGAAGGTACACGCCGTGGTGTTCATCGAGCGCAGCCTGGATCGCCGCACGCCAGAGCGTGAATTCCTGTCCGTTGATCTCCACTTTGGACGTCAGGTGCGCGTAGTCGTGCACATTGGGGAGCGTTTTTTTTTCCGGATACCGGATCAGATCCTGAAGATCGTCGATGATCTCCTGCTTCGTCAGACGGCGTTCCTCGTTTTCCTGGGCCGTGCAGTTTCCGCAAAATACGGCCATTCCGGTTCCGAGCAGGATCCAGAGCGTGCAGAGATGAAAAAAGGATGAAATGTGCAGTTTTTTCATGAAAGTTCCTTTCATTGGAAGGGAAATGGAAAACAGGACCGCTTCATTTCAGGATCTCCAGCCGTTCACCATTTCGGTAAACGCAGGAAGTCAGCGGCGGCAGGGAAACGCCGTATTTTTCGCAGAAAAAGGTCTTTTCCGTACTCATGTTCATCGCGATGAAGTATCCGGCGTACTCGATCTCGCAGTATTCGCTGCGTCCGGCGTACCAGTTGTCGCGGCCGAGCTGGAAGTCGGTCATGAACTCCGGCATTTCCGCGACAGGGAGTTCCTCGCCGTGGTGGACGGACTCGAAACGTTCCGGATAGTGGACTCCGAAATCCGGACGAAATCCGAAAGTCGTCCAATTCGGCCTTCGGTAGACTGTCCCGTCCTTCATGGGGACCGTGACTGTGCGGTTTCGGAGCGTGGCGAAGTGCTCAAAATGCGGCGTCATGAAATGGACTTTGGCCAGACCGTTCACGGCAAATCGTGCACGCCAGTAAAGTGAGGCGTAGAGGATCTCTTCCCCGTGCCGGATCGCCGCGACGCCGTTGACTTCGTCCGTGAAGACGAGATCCGGTTCTCCGGGACTCATGGGGAGACGTTTGAATGTGCGGGTCTCTTTTTCCGCGGTTTCCAGCCGGGATTTCAGGAGTGCGTAAAGCGGCGGAATGTCGATCAGGACGTTGCTCACGCGCAGACTTCCGTCCCGCAGAAGGTTTTCGGCCAGCGGGAAAAACTGACCGTCTTCGATCATTTGACGGTACGCGGCGAGCGAATCCTCATCGTTGAGGACCCACGGGACCCAGACGGCGGAACCTTCCTTTCCGGTACGTGCGCCGTAAAGAACGGGACCGATGAGCGAAGTATCGCGCCATCCGACGGCCGTTTCCAGACGCATGGCTCGGAATCCTTCGTCGTCGGGAGCCGGGTAGCGAAAAACAGAGCGTGCTTTCGCGATCTTCGCGAGCTGCTTCCGCATGAGCGGGTCGCCGGTCTCGACGAGCAGCTTGCCGTTTTCGCCAAATTCGCAGGTCGAAAGATAGAGAAGCACTCCCCAGTCGAGGACCTCGCCATAGCTGCCGACGTACCCCAGTTCGCGCGTCAGCCCCTTCGGCGTGAGCTGAAAGAACCCCTCTCCGTATGGCCGGGCCGAGCCGTTTTCCGTCACGCAGCCAAGCCATGGCTCCAGTCCCATCGATTCATGGAGAAAACGGCGGATCTGCGTTTCCGGAAATGCGCGGGAGGGATCCGCGAGACGCAAAGCCCGGTTCATGCGCTGAATGTTCCAGTCGATGATCATGGACTGGTTCGTGAACTGCCGTCGATGCGCCATTTCCCACACGATCCCGGTTCGGAACAGTTCCGCCAAAAGTTCGCGCCGGGAACGCTTTTCGCCGTTTTCCAGCTCGATCCTAACGTCCAGAAGACGCTGAAGTTCCGGAGATCCCAGACGGTAAAGCGCCTCCGCAAGCGGTCCCGTGCCGAACCAGTCCTGATTGTACTGCGCCGGATCGCTCCATGCGAGCGATCCTTCCGCTCTCTGCCGCAGAATGTACGCATCCGCGGCCGCCAGGATCGCAGGAAGGACCTTTTCGCTCTGGAAGACCGGGGAACCTTCCAGCGACCAGCCTTTCGCGAGAAATTCGGCTTTCTGCTGGGAAAGAGGACGCTTTTCGCTTTCCCGCAGGATGTTCGCCAGCTCACGATGGATCCGTTCGCGGATTTTTTCGAGGATCTCTTCTCCCGGCTCTTCCCGGATCGGGCACTTTTCCGGATCGGGGGCAAGACGCGTCTGATTTTCCTCACGGATCAGTTCCGGAAACGGTTTCAGATGCGTCCAGACCTCAAAAATCGGGAGGGACGGTCCGTCGATGACCTTCTGAAACTGCGTGAAATTCTCGCCGTATCCCCAGATCCTCCCCGTCATGCGCAGCTCCAGTTCAAGTTCCGTTTTCCCGCGCGTCAGCGATTCCGGAAGGCAGGTCGTGATGAAATACGGTCTCTCTCCGCCGGCCGGATGCCCGCCGTGATGCAGAATATCGCAGTCTCCAAGGTGCCGGTACCCGAGCTGTTTGCCGTCCGCGTAGAGGATCAGAAGATTCGTCGTGTTTTCCGTTCCGCAAAATCGGAAAGTCAGGTAATTCACGGCTTCCGGATCGACTTTCAGGGTGAAGAAAATGCCGTCCGACGTCCAGTTTTCCTCTTTCGGAGGAAGGATCCGAAGTGCGGTCGGAGAGGTCGGCGAGGACACAGTGGAAGGGGAAACCGGCGAAGGGGAAACCGGCGAAGGAAACGTTTCCCGGACGGTCTCCGCTTCGCATCGCAGAGAGTGCGCCGATTCCGAGGCGGGATCGCCGAACTTCAGCCGGTCAAGCAGTTCTCCTGCCGAAAGCGTGCTTCCAAAGAAGAAAAAAAACGCCATGATCCATAAACGGATCTGAGCTGGGTTCCGCATTTCATGTTCTCCAATGATCTTATGGTTTCATTTTCAGAGCGATTTTTCATTTCGCCAAAATGGAGGCTCACCTCCGAAGTACTTTCCGGAAATGAGCCTGAATTTTAAAATTCATCCGGTGCGTTTTATTTTGCATCGGGCGAAAGATTCTTCACCTGCTCGGGAGTCAGTGCCCAGGTGAAGACGCGCGCGAACTGGATCTTTCCCTTGAAGTAGCTGTTTCCGCCATAGCTGCCGGAAATGTCGGACGCGATCGCGTACGCACATGCCGAGTCGTTTGCCGTGTACGTCAGCGGACCGGATGCTTTCTTCACGCCGACCTCTTTGCCGTCAAGATAGAAGCGGACATTCTGTCCATCGTAGGTCCCGTACGCGGAATGGGAACCGGGAGCGATCGGTGCAGAAATGATCTGGTAGTGTCCCGCGACATGGCACCAGAAGTTCAGCGTCTTTTTCTGATGGTCAATGGAGATCCCGGCACCGCCGACTTCCGTATTCGCGAGGATGCACCCATTCTGTCCGGCCGGGTATTCGTCGAATGAGAATCGGGCACCCAGCGTGATCTGGCGTCGGAGACGGGCGTAGTGTCCGCGGTCGAATCGGACGAGGTAGCGTGCATCTTTTCCGTCAAATTGCGCCCAGCCGTCGGAAATGACCGGTTTTCCGCAGGTCTCCAGGCCATGCGGGAAGGTTTCCGCAAGCGGTTCGTTGGCGGCTTTGCCGTCTTCCGTCACGCGGAAATCCAGTGCATCTGCCTTGGGGTAAGGGGCTGAGCGGTCCTGGAGGTACTTGTCCGGGTCGCGCGGCGTCTGGAATTCGACGGAAATGGTCTCTTCGGAAAGTTTTCCGAAAACGTTTCTCGCACGGATGACCGCCCGCCAGTCCCGGCCTTCATCCAGACTGCTCAGGTCCGCGAGGATCTCTTTCGGCTGCTCCGCAAAATAGTAGCCGGACCAGGGATTTTCTTCTCTGAAGTCGGCCCATTCGCCGTTTGTGCCGGTCTCTCGTTCCTGAAGTTTGATCTGGTAGGATCCGAGGAAAGTATTGGGGCTGGCCGTGTCGTGAGCCTGCGGGAACGTCAGGCGTGCGGAGTACGCGTCAATGTCGGAAACGGAGGCTTTCGGCTTCTCCGCACAGGCTTTGGCGTCTTTCGCCGGAGCGAATTCGGCCGTCCAGTACGGAGTCGAGGCCGTTTCGCAGCGTTTTTCCGTATAGCAGTATTTTTCGATCGCCCCCGGTTCCGCGATGAAGTATTCCGTGTCGAAGAACGTTTCCGTAAGGACGTCGAAAATGCGGAAGCGGACCGAATTGTCCTTGAAGACTTCCATGAAGTAGACCTGCGCAGCATTCTGGTATCCGTCCGGGAATCGGTTGAAGATCCCGCCTTCCATCGCGAAGTAACTCAGCGTCGCGGTCCCGAATGCCGTGAATTTTCCCTGCCAGGCACTGCGCGGGTCATTCGACGGATAGTGCGAGTGGCCGGAAAAGTCGATGATTTGCGGGAATTCCTCAAAAATGGCGCGCAGATCCTTCACGCCGGCCCAATCTTTCTCAAACCCGCCGTAAACCGTGCCGCGGACATGGTAGTGCTGAAAGACGAAGATCGGTTTTTTCGGATCGTCTTTCACGGCAGCGTTCAGCTGATCGCGGAGCCAGTCCAGAATGTAGAGGTAGTCGCCGTCCTTGCAGGTCCCCTTTTCGCAGGAAAGTCCGATGAAATGGTACCCGTTGATCACGGTGTGCGAGTTGGCCGGACGGGAAAAGATGGTTTCCCAGTTCTTTCGGCTTCCTC
>CAZRGJ010000258.1:0-4645 GCA_964599445.1 uncultured Planctomycetaceae bacterium
GGTTTGAGGCAGGTCTCAAGAAGCTGAAGGATCTTCTCCTGCGATTTTTGCATTTGCACGAAAATCATCAGCTCCTCGCGTGCCGGATTGGAAGATTCAGAATGGAACCAGTGGAACGCTGCTTTGTGTAGTGCGGAATGAAGTGCCAGGGTCTGTTTTTGGAAGTCCCAGAATCGATCAGCTTTCAGAGAAAGCAGTGCGCTTTCCTGCAGCTTCAGTATCTGGTGCGCTTCAGGTGGAAGGTGCGTGAAATAGTGAAGCGGGTTGCGTCCAGCATTTTCCACAGTATCCTCGGACGACAGTTTCCTGACCGGAGCTTTTGCGTTTTTTGGGGGGGCGGAGAGCGGATCCAGCATTTCTCCAAAGCGGAAAAGGAAACGTTTGAGATCCCGATTCAGATTCCATAGCCCGATCTTGGAGCTGCGGAGGAGTTCTTCGTCCCGCATTCGGAGCTCCATCGGAGAAAGCTCGCCAGCCAGCTGAAGGATCGGGGTGAGGTCCTGAAGGATCTGCTCGTGCGAGTCCTGGATCTTCAAAAAATCAAAACGCATGACGTCAAAGTATTCTTCACGGTCCCAGCTGCGCATTTGAGGAGCGAGGATGTCGAGCACAGCATCGATCTTTTCTGCGATCCGGTTTTCAAAAGTCCGGATCAGTTCCGCAGATCGTGCATTTTCAGGAAAACGGAGGATTTTGGCGAACTGAACGATCTCCTGATTCAATGCAGAAAGCGGCTGCCCCTGAAGCTGGTCCAGACCAACCGAAAGTTCCCGAAGGACTGAAAGCTGATCCCGCGATGTGAGGTTTTCGTGGAATGGGAAATGCGGATTTTCTTCAAGATCCTGTTCCAGAAGGGCGATCTGCTGCGGGAGACTGTCCCCAAGCTCGGCATTCAGGAGTCTTTGCGTAAGGTTCATGGTCTGCGTCAGTTTTCCCGTGGCATCTGGAGCCGTTTCCGGAGTCAGACCGTCCGAGAGCATTTCCCGGCATGCTTTCAGATGATTTCCGATCTGGCGCAGTTCCTGCGTGATGTTGATCCAGCGGCGGAATGTCTGACGCTGCATTTCTTCCGGTGAGGCGATACGGAACAGGAGTGCGGGGCCGGCTTCCCAATGCCGGTTGGCGTCTGCTGCGAGCGGTTCGGCCCGAAGACGCATTCCGGGAGTCAGGACAATGGAGGAAAGATCCCATGTGGAGTCTGTCCGGTAGAAAAGAGGAAGAGGTCCGGCCTCCGTTCGGCTGAACGTCCGGGGGGGAAGTAGCTGCGTTTCCGCTTTCGCTGTCTCTTCATTTGAATCGACGTCCCAGACTGTCTGGCCGATCCATTTTAGTGTACCGTCCTGGGTGTACGGAGCAAGGAAACCATCTTCCGTCGGCAGCATGGAGGGGGAGACCGGTGTACTGGATCCCTGGGAAATGCCGATTTGTGCCGGGCTTTCTGCGACCCAGCGAAAACCGAGAGACACGAGACCGAAATCATCCTGCCCTTCCAGCGAAAGTCGAAGCCTGGCTCCGGGAAGGATCAGTCTGTCCGGGGCAGCATTGGTCCATCGTACTGCCGGAGGTTCGTCTTCCAGAACGCGGATAGCGTGCGTTTCCAGCCGGGACTGAATGCCGTTCATGTCCGTCAGTTCAAGAAAGTACCCGCATTCGCGAAGCAGCTCGAAACGGAATTTGAAAGTACGGGAAACCTCCTTTTTGCCTGCCGGTTCTCCCGGTACGTACGTTCCGTTGGTGAAGCGGACTTTTGCTTCTTTCAGCGGTCTGTCCGCTGCGATCATCAGACCGACCCGAGAGCCGGCAAGACCGGTGATCTCCCATCCGGTTTCCTTTGGCGGCTGGCGCAGTGCGGACGGAGCCTGGATACGGAGAAGTGCGTTGGTCAAGCTGGGCCGAGTGCTGAGACGGATGCTGTGCCGGTGCGTATTTTGCGGAGCTTCCGTCGGCATCCCAAGTGAAATGTGGAATGGTCTTTGGATATTTGGGATCCGTACGAGATAGCGTCCCAGAAACGGCGAGATGCGCAAAGTACGGAATGGTTCGGAAGAATCCGCATTTTCCCAGAGGTGGACCAGGACGAACGGGGCCGGACTTTGAAGCAGGATCTCTGCGTCAAAGGTTTCGCCAAATAAAACTTCCTTCGGGATGGTTTTCCATTGGGGAGAAAAGTCGATCTGCCAGTTGGCGTTCCACGGCGGAAGGAAACGCTGAACGGCCGCCGACGAATTTTCGCCGCACATTCCGCCGAAAATGCCAAGCGTCAACGTAAGGGCAAGGACCGAAAAACGCAGTACCCACCGAAATCGGCGGACCGGGCGAAGATGCAGCCAGGCGTGCGGATGAAAGTGCGTCATCTCGCGTTCAGCCTGTGCAATGGTGGCGCAGGCCAGTTCCCGACTTGCTGCCGGTTGGGGATTTTCCAGAAAATCGAGCGCATTTTCCAGATTTTCAGGCAGGAAGAACCACTCTGCTTCTTCTTTCGGTAAATTTTCTGAAATATTTTGTGGGGAACGTTTGGGATTCCCAGCTTCTGGATCTTTCTGTAGATCCGTTTGGTCGGAAATGAGATTTTCTGTCAGCGTCTTTTTTTCCGGGAGACTGCTGGTCTGGCGGAGCGTGGAGCGGGTGCGGCGTTTCATGATGCGAAGGTGGTGCAGGGTCTCCTGCCGGCTGCGGGGAATGCGTAAAATGGCGTGCCTGAAAAGACGGAATTCCCAGACCCAAACCAGAATAAGTGCCAGAAAAAGGAACTTCCGAAGTCCCAGAAGTTCCATGAAATGCCAACGCCAAAGTCCATAGTCAAGCAATTCCGCCGCAAGAAAAAAACTGCCGGTGGTCAGAAAAACCGTTTCGAGGGCAAACTCCAGTACCTGACGTCTCCAAAGACGCCGGAACTGGTCGAGTTTTTCCTGGATCGGGCTTTTCATGGACCGGATCTCCTGGGGTGAATGGAATTTTTGTGCGAAATAGACTGCCGCCACGGGAATCTGCCCGGATTTCCGGAGTGTTGAATTTCTGAATGTCGAAATCCGGGCTTTCCGTTTCGCGGGGAGATGGAGGCGGATCTGGGTCAGCTTCCGTATTTGGGAGGCATCTGGCGTTTGTGTGCGGTGGCGTTCATGACGCGCTGAACTTTGGCGGTCTTTTCCGGATCCCCGGTTCCGTGAAGCAGAAATTCGTCGATCTCTGCATAGCGGATCCCCATTTCTTCTTCGTCGGTCTGCCCCTCAAAGAGACCGGCGGAAGGTGCTTTTTCGATGATTTCGGTCGGAGCACCAAGGAAACGGAGAAATTCAAAGACTTCGGTGGCCGTGAGGTCCGCGATCGGATTGAAATCAAACGCTCCGTCTCCCCATTTGGTGAAATAGCCCATCGCCAGTTCGGAACGATTTCCAGTTCCGCAGACGAGTGCTCCACGTGCCTGCGCCAGCGTGTAGAGGGTGGTCATGCGCAGACGGGGATTGATGTTCATGGCGGCTTTCCGGGCATTTTCAGCAGTAGATCCGCTTTCATCAGGACTCGCAGTGCCGGTGAGTTCCTGCATCAGGGCCGGATCCAGAGTGTTTCCGAGCACGGACATGAAGACGGACTTGACGTCGGAAAGGTCGACCTGAACCGTCGGGATCCCAAATTGCCGTGCGGCAAGAAGTGCATGGTCGCGGTCTGTTCCGAAATTGACGGAACTTTGGCACGGCATGATGACCCCCAGGATATTGTCTGTGGCTTTGCGGCAAAGGATCGCGGCCAGCGTGCAGTCTTTACCTCCGCTGTTTCCGTAAACGATCCCCATTCCGGGGGACGTTTCCGTTTTGCCGATGATCTTGCGGATCCATGCGACCCGCGCTTCCAGTTCTTCTGCCCAGTTCCGCAGCATGGGAATTTCCTTTCGTTGGTGAGTTTCTATTCTGATCTGCTTTCAGTATACCATATTTGCGGCATCGTGTCAAAGGGGTTTTTTCAAATCTTTGTGCATATTTTTTTAACCTTCCGGATGTTTTTTCCGATTTGAGAAAAATATGAAAGAAAATCGGACCTCATAAAAAAGGAAAGAGAGAAGGAATCTCATGAAAAAACTGGCGGTTTTGGTGTCTGGAGGCGGGACGAATCTTCAGGCGATCATTGACGCAGCGGCTTCCGGAAACCTGACGAATGTGGAGATCGCTGCGGTGTTCAGCAGCTCTCGTAAAGCCTATGCTTTGGAGCGTGCCGGCAATGCGGGCATTCCTTCCTTTTGTTTTGTGCCGAAAGAATTCGATTCTCGTGAGGCATTCACCGACGCCATGCTGGAAAAACTTCATGAATTGAAGATCGACCTGATCGCTCTGGCGGGATACATGGTCGTGCTGGATCCGCGTATCGTGCGGGAATTTCAGTATCGGGTCGTGAACATTCATCCGTCGCTGATCCCGGCATTCTGCGGAAAGGGAAACTACGGGATCCATGTACATGAAAATGCGCTGGCCCGCGGCGTCAAACTGGCGGGAGCGACGACGCATCTGCTCGATGACGGAACCGATACCGGGCCGATTGTGCTTCAGAAAGCGATTCCCGTTTTGGATGACGATACGCCGGAGACTCTGCAGAAGCGCGTCATGAAGGAGTGCGAGCACCAGATCCTTCCCGAAACGATCCAGCTAATGGCTGA
>CAZRGJ010000259.1:0-1155 GCA_964599445.1 uncultured Planctomycetaceae bacterium
GCTTCGGTAAAGCAGGATCGATGAAGCACTGGTGGCCTGACGCACTTCCGCAAGAGGAAGCGGCTGACGTACAAGACGCCGGCATTCACGCAAAACGGGATTCAGTTCCAGATTGGAAGCGGAAACGATCCGCAATTCCGCCGGGGTACTCGTAAAGACGACCCGGGACATTTCGTCATCCAGTTTCTGCGGCAGCTGAAACGCAAACCTCCCATCCTCTTCCGAAATCGGGCGTTCCGCCCGAAACGTCAGCATCAAATGATTTCCCGTCGGCTGACTGAACGGGATGGAAATGTGAGTTTCTCCGGGATCTTTTGGCGAAATATCATTGATCCGGTCGGACGCGACCAGATTTTCCGGACCGCTGGAGAGAAATTTCCAGCCGTTCAGGTCCACATCGATCCAGGAGATCTTTCCTCCGCGGATCGTGCAGTTCCACACAGCCTCAAGGATCAGCCGGTTTCGGCTCACCGAGACAACATACTTCGGCTCGATATTTACGCGGACCGTCTGCTCCACGATCCTCGTCCAAAGCGGAGTCGGCTGGGAATCGTACTCAAAAACCCCGTCCCAAAGGACCCCGGTACCGTCTTCTCCCTCCCAGCCAGTCTTCGGTTCGGAAAGCATCTCGGCATTTCGTCCGTTCTTCGTTTCCGCCGGTCCCTCTGACGTGTTCCCATTTTTGCGCGGAATGTACGGAGTCACGCTGGAAGTTCCGCCGTTGGACGCACTGCCCGCTGCGTTTTTCTCCTTAGCCTCCAAACCTCCGGACAAACCGGATGCCGGGTTCCCGGTCTGACTGTTCGCCTGACTGCCGGAAGGACGTTCTGCCGGATTTCCAGAAGACGCAGTCCCAAGAAGTTCCTCAAGTGTGCCGCTTCTCTTTTCTGCCTCCAACTCCTGAAGATCAGAATTCCCGGTCTCTTTTACCGAACGTTCCGAATGGTGCCCCGCAACTCCTGCCGAACCGGCAACTCCTGCCGAACCGGCAACTCCTGCCGAACCGGCAACGCTGCCGTTTTCAGTCTCTGCGATACGTTCCGTACTGCTCATGGAAACGGAAAAAACTTCTCCAAAAGTTCCCGTCCGGTTCCAGGCGGTCCCATTTTCCCTCTCGAGATTGCGCACAGGTTCCCAAAGTTCCAGCGGAACAGG
>CAZRGJ010000259.1:1165-2364 GCA_964599445.1 uncultured Planctomycetaceae bacterium
TCCCGGTGTCCAGTTCGCGTGCTTTCCCGACGTCGTTTTGATGGCATAGTGTCCCCACTGACGAACCGCACCCGGAACATCAAATCCCGCCATGTCGAACCACTCCGTCGGCGCATTTTCACCGGAAAGCGGCACTTTCGCGTGAATATCGACTCGCACATGCCCCGTGTTTCGTGTTTTGAGCGTCACTTCGACCAGCGGTGCCTGCGTACTGACCGGCGGTTCTTTATGGAACGTTTCCGATCTTCCATGCCGGTTTCCTTTTTCCTGAACGTAAGCGATCGAATACTCCGACGTATTTCGGGAGATCAGTTCCGCATTTTTGGGAAGACGAACACGAAAAGAACTCACGTCTGCATTTTTGCGCAGGATCTTCAATCTCGCATCATACGTGACCGCATCTTTGCTGATCACCGCAAGGATCAGCCCTTCCGCCTCCAGAATATCCGGAGTTTCTACCTTTTCCACCGGAGAAACACTCCACGACATCCAAAACAATCCGCCCATTCGGATCGCTGAAACGAAGGTCTTTCCGAGGGCATTTTCCTCCTCCAAATGCTTCTGGACCGTACTTTCAGCCCCATTCATCCCGTCACCTCCAGCCGACTCGGGATCCAGAGCCTGCACGCGCAAAGATGTGTCCGGAACGAAATACGGAGACTGAAGGGCAGTCCCTCCCGTCATCGAGACCACGAGCCGTTTCGATTCTTCCTCGCGCTGCGGGATCCCGATCTTCAGCTCTGACATCGTGGCGTAAGGGACCTGGACCTGAAGCCGATTCTCTCCGGAGACCGAATGCGTGTAGGGAACAAGAAAAGTCAACTCGATCTCATGGATCCCTTTTCCCATCAGCCAGGCCGTAAATCCCGTCTTGGGAGAAAATTCGACCCACGCATGTCCCGGACCGCGGTACTGACGCGCTACCGGAACATGAGAAAGCATTTCCTCGGCAGCCGCAGAATAAAATCCCGGATCCGAATTTTTCGAAACGGAAGCCGCTGAGGAACCGTTTCGTTCGGTCCCCACATTTCCTGCCCCATTCTCATCCTGCACGATACCGTTTTGCGCCGTTGATGGATTTCCCTCTGGTTTCGGGGTAGACTCCGGTTTCGCGGTGGTCACCGGCTTCGCGGTGGTCTCCGGTTTCGCGGTGGTCTCCGGTTTCGCGGTGGTCTCCGGTTTCGCGGTGGTCTCCGGTT
>CAZRGJ010000259.1:2464-4640 GCA_964599445.1 uncultured Planctomycetaceae bacterium
GGTGGTCTCCGGTTTCGCGATGGTCTCCGGTTTCGCGATGGTCTCCGGTTTCGCGGTGGTCTCCGGTTTCGCGGTGGTCTCCGGTTTCAGTTCAGAAGAGAATGAATTTCCTTCCTTCCGATTCAGCTCCTCGGCACTTCCCAGAAGGATCCCTTCATCAAATCGCAGCGGCACCGAAACAGCAGAATCCTTGAAGGTCTCGATCTGAAAACGCACCTTCATCCGCACGGCATCTTTCTCAACGTCGCCATTGGCCAGAACCGAATGAAAAATGAAATCAGGGAAAAGTGCTTTGGCATTCTGCTTGCTATTTCCCGAGATGGACCGAAGCATTTCATCCATGAATTCTAGAGAGATCCCCGGCACGGCAACCAGTCGGCCTTTCTGATTCAAAAGGTACAGAGAAAGCCCTTCCTCCGGATTCCCGGCAACAAAATAGTCTGCACTGCGTCCGTCTTCAGGAAGCATCTGATAGAATCGCCGGGAATCGGACGGTATTTCCGGAAATGAAGCAGAACGGCCCTCCGCCTCATTCCGAGCTTCACTTTTCGTCTGATTTCCAGATCCATTTTCGGTTTTGGGTCCGTTCCCGTTTCCGGATACATTTCCTGACGCATTTCCTGGCACGTTCGAAAAGTCCGTCGAGGAACGCATCGACGCAGACGATCCCGCAGGATCCGTCATTCTCTCCATCTGCCTCGCCGTCGGTTCATTTTGTCTTTCACCAGCCCCAACATTTGACGGCTCCGGAGAAGAAGCCGAAGATCCCGCATTTTGCAAAACAGTCCCCGTTTCCTGTGAATATACCGAAAGCGGGCAACAGAAAAGAAGAAAAGAAACGCAAAAAACTCCCGCAAGAAAAAGCATTCCCCCGACGCTTTCTTCTGCAGTTTCACGGATCCGATTAACGAGTGTGCTGTTCCGATGCCGTTCCATCACATGACCTCTGCCATGAAAAACAAAAAAATCCAGTTTTTCGTCCCGAATAAAATTCCGTCTCAAATAAAAATCCGACCTGAAAAAAATTCCGTCTTAAATAAAATACTGTCTGCCAACTTTCCCGCGGTTTCCGACAAAATTTAACGGAATGGAATATCTGCGGGGAGAAAATGTTTCGAAAAGACCTCTCCGGCAAAAATCGTCCGTTCGGATGGACGCACAAACCTTCACTTTTCTGCGTATTCATTTTCTCGGCACAGACATTCAGTTTCTTTATTTCCACTCTATTATACCCCAAATTAACAAAAAAGGGAATTAGGAAAGATGGAAACTTTTTATCTTTTGGACAAAAATTTAATAATTAAACCGGTTTTGATGATTTTTCTGTTTGTATTTGTCGATAGTTTAAAAATGAATAGTAGTCTGAGTACGTAAACTGATTCTGAATTTACTGCCGGACTAAAGGAATTTGATCCATCGGATCCAAAACCGATCCGTATTTTACCTGAATGAAAACTGGATGGAAAAATGCAAGCGATAGTATTTTCCTGGATGATGATGCTTGGGATGCTCCACGGAGCAGGCACCAATTTCCCGGTCGATATGTTTCAGACCACGTCGCACAATTTCGGGACGGTCGTCAAAGGGACCAAAACCGAATTCGACTTTGAGTTCACGAACATTTTCGTCGAAGATGTCGTCATCGAGTCCGTAACGTCATCCTGCCAATGCACGACGCCTTCCTTCGGTCCCCGTGGTCCGATCAAGACCGGGCAGAAAGGAAAGATCCACATCAGCGTCAATACGCAGAACTTTACCGGCACGAAAAACGCAACGATCACCGTGCGTTTTGCCAGGCCGTATCGGGCAGAAATGCAGCTCCATTCCTACGTCTACATTCGGAGCGACGTTTCCGTAAATCCCGGGATCGTCTATTTCGGCTCCGTCGACCCCAAAACGAGGCCGGCGGTTCCAGTGAACATCAACAGCGTGAATCAGGGCTGGCAGATCCGCGACGTTCAGAGTGAATGCAATTTCCTGAGTGTTGAGCTGAAAAAGCACCCGAACTATGCGTCCTCCTACACGATGGTGGTCCGTCTGAAAGAAAATGCCCCGCCGGGACCTTTTTCGGAGATCCTCGAGGTCATTACGAACGACTACGATCCGCGCTCCCAGCGAGTGCCGGTCCGTGTTCAGGGACGCGTGAAGCAGACGCTCAGCGCGAGTCCATCACCCC
>CAZRGJ010000260.1:0-4220 GCA_964599445.1 uncultured Planctomycetaceae bacterium
AAATTGCTGAGCTTCCGCCAAAAATGGAGCCTCGAGGAGCTGTTGGTCCGAAATCGCGTACGTGATCCCGTTTTTCCGAAGCGTCTCGTAGATACACAGTTCCACTTCCTGAAGCAGAGGCTCATACTTCAGATTTGCCCCAGCCGGGATCCTGAGCGTCAGAAGCCACATTCGCTCCTCCGGCGCATCATAGAAGTAGTTTGACTCCTGAAGTTTCCCGACATTTTCGCTCATTTCGCGATTGAAAACACGCCGAGCAGACCGAGCCGCAGTCGAAGGATCCGTCAGAGACGGCGGAGCCGGAAGGACGCTCAGCACCGAAGTGCATCCATCCACGCCGGAGATCTTCACCAGCTCATTCTGAACCAGCGAAATGAGATTCATTTCCTCGAGCGGCGTCCGGCGCACATTCGTTTCGTTTTTTGGAATGCGTAAAATGACGTTGATCGGCACGAGTCCGCCGAAACGTTCTTCCAGATAGTCGTAGTCGACGATCACCTCATGTGTCGGACGAAGCATTCCGTGGAGCGTAATGCTCGTATCCAAATACGGCACAAAAAGCGAGAAGAAACCGATGAGCGCAATACTGGCAAAAATCACGCCCCAATACATTTTCGAAATGAACCTCGCCAGCGTCTCCCAACGCTGCATGGAACGGTTTCTGGCAAATGCGGCCGTTTCGGTGCCGTCGAATGCTTCCGTACCAGCAGATTTCCCAGCTCCAGTCAGTCCGTTTCCGCCATGCGTCCCCCCTTCCGATCCGCATCCTGCCAAACGTGCCATTTCTTCCATTTCACACTGCAGCGGATTTCTCCTGCGTTTCCAGAACGGCATCCAATACTCAAACGGCGGCCAGTTTTCCCAACACGACGCCACATAGAGAAACAGAAAACACATTCCCGCAAAAAGTGCGATCGAAGTGTAGATCCCGAAATTACAGATCGGCGTCACGTAGCTCACCGCCAGCGATCCCATCCCCAGCATCGTAGTGAAAGTCGCCAGGAAACACGGCAGCCAGCCTTTCTCAAGGGTCCTCCACACTGCCCCTTTCGTCCCGCCTTCCAGGACCGAATCACGATAGTAGTTCGCCAGATGGATCCCGGACTCCATCGTCAGCACAAACGTCAATGCCGCCACAAGCAGAGAAATGGAATCCATATGAGACCCGGAGTAAAAGATCGCCGCAGGTCCGATCTCCTCGTTCATCGCCGAAATAAACAGCACGGAAATACTCAGGATCGGGTTTTTCAGACAGAAAAAGAGCAGGATCGCACACACGACTCCAAAAATGGGCAAAAGGCGCATCTGCGAGCTTTTCGTTGTTTCGTCGATCGCCACACTGTCGCACGTCGACCCGGCAAGATGGATCTGCGAGTGCGTCAGACCGGTCAGCCGCATCGTATCGGCATAGAGTTTCTCCAGCAGAGCCGGACGATCTGCCGAACCTGCCGCTGACGGCATCACGACGATCCCTCCCTGCTTTCGATCCCGACTCAAAAGCCAGCCTTCCAGCTGATCCATGGAAAGTTCACGGATCGGTTTCGGCGGCTCCTGACGTGCGTACCGTTTTTCATTCAGTTCATCCATCTGATGCAGGAGTTCCCGTGTCGAATAGACCCGGCGAACCAGCGGCGGAAGCGGTTTTCCCTCCGAATCCGTCCCCGGTGAACTCAAAAACTCCGCCTTCAATGCATCCTGGATCGGATCTTCCGGCGCCAGATCATCCCAGCTGATGAGGACCATTTCGTTCGAAACAAAATGATTGCTGAAGAAAATCAGTTTCTGCGTTTCCGGAAACTCACTCGGGAACCAGTCCTGCACGCGATTATTGCACGTTTTATTCGCCTCGCGGCCGCCGTAGAACAAAACCGCGAAGATCCCCACATAGCAGATCAGGATCAGCCACCGCAGCGGCCGATTCAGGAAAACACGCGGTTCTTTCGTCTTGCAGGCAGTACCAGAAGAAGCATCCCCAGAAAAATGATTTTCGGAAACTCCCCCGGAAGACACTCCGGAAGATACTTCGAAAGTCCCCCCGGAAGACGGTTCCGCAGATTCCCCGGAAAATGTTCCAGCAGTTTGTCCTGCCGACACACCGCCAGACGCATTCACCGACGGTCTCGAAAAACGCACGCCGTCTGATCCGGCATCCGCAGTCGGCAGGGTTTCCTTTTTCTGATTTTCAGCACTTTGGCTCGCCATGACGGTTTGGGACCTCCGCAATATACTTCTGGAAATGAAAAGACATTCATCCAATTTACTTTAAGCATACCCGAAAAAAAGCTCTCTGGGAATGGCGGGCCGCCAAGAATTTTCAAAAAATTTAACGATTTTTCCGATTTTCTGAAAATCTATTCCAGTCAGCAAAACCAGGCAAGACAGAGAAAATCCAAACAATAGACAAAACACCGTCTTTAAATGTAAAAGAAGGCAAGCCAAACAAAGAAGCAGCAAAAAGCCGGTCGGCAGAAATCAGGCAAAACAGAAAAGCGCAGTGTCGCCGGATCCAAGTCATCTGAAACAATTTTTCCCAAAAATTTCCGCCACCCCTTGACAAAAAGTGCAAAAATGACTAAGATAAAACAGAAATGGAAAGGCCGGACACACAGTCGGCCAAGTCAGACTTCCCCACTCTCCTTTTTTGGGAAATTTCCGGATTCCCGACGGTCCCTCTTCAAAAAACGCAGGAGCCTGGTCCATGAGCCAAAATACAGATTTTCCCCAGTCCTCATCCTCATTCCGATTTTCGGATTCCGCCAGACCTCAGGCTGAAAATTCCGAACCGCAGCCGGACTCGGACGCCGTCTCGAAATCAGTCTCCCGAGCTGCTCCGGACGCCATCCGGAAATCGCCGCAGGAAATTCCCCAAAATACTGCCGCACGATCTGCCGGGAACGTTCCGGACGAGATCATTCCGGAACCAGGTACAGTGTCCGGAAACGATTCGGCAATGCAGACAGTTCCCCGATCGGAAAAGTCTGTGGATATTTCGTCCGACACATCGGCCGTGACCATTCCGATGGAATCCGTTCTTCCCATGGCAGAAAACCGCAGTATCGCGATGACGCAGTTCCGCGCCCTTGCGTCCGAGCCGTTTGTGCCTGGAGCGTTTCCGGAACTTCAGACGCCGACTCCGCCGGTCTGTACCGCCATGAATACGAATCTCCCCAACGAGACGCTTCCGTTCAATGCCGTAGCCTCCGGGAAAGGGATCGGACCGCTGAAAAAGGAATTTCAGTCTCTCATTCAGTTCGGGCGGATCCCGATGGAAGAAACGCTGGAGCTTCAGTATATTCTTGGGCAGGGAAAGCAGGGGATCGTTTTTTTCAGTGAACGAAAGAGCGTCGACGGCTTCACGCTTCCGATCGCGCTGAAATTCTTCGAGCCGCATTCCTTCCAGCAGCCGGAAGACTATACCGATGCCATGAAGTACAGCGCACGGGTCGCTTCCGTTGTCTCGCGCATTCAGCATGAGCATCTTCTGGCGGTCCGAAACTGGTCCATGCAGAACCAGATCCGCGTGATGGAAATGGAGTGGGTCGACGGATACGATCTCTCCGAGCTTCTGAATCATCAGATCCTGACGCACATGCGCTCACGATTCACTCCGGAAGCATACGAGAACTGCCTGAAAGTCATCCTGACGCCGGGACTGCATCATCCACGATTCAAGGCGGGCGTTGCGCTGTACATCATCCGCGACTGTCTGAAAGCATTTCAGGCACTTCACGAACTCCGGATCGTCCACAGCGACATCAAACCCGCAAACATCATGCTGACGAAGACCGGCGGAGTAAAGATCATCGACATCGGTACGGCATTTTTCATTGACTCACCGCCGTCGCGGACGTTCTATTCTCCCTACTATGCGGCTCCGGAAATGCTTGCGCCTAACGGAATGGAACGGGTCAGCCCACAGTCCGACCTCGCGAGCCTCGGGTACGTCTTCATCCAGCTCCTTTCCGGATGCTTTCCGTTCACCCGGCTCAACAACGGCCAGCCGTCCATTAATTTAACGCGCAAGGAACTCCTGGAGCAAAAAAATTCACTGATCGACCGGCTTCCGGAGATCCTTCCGGAAGATGTGCGCCAGAACAGACTCCTCGTCCATTTCTGCCAGCGCATGATCCATCCCGATCCGGAGAAACGCTTTCAGTCCGCGCAGGACGCAGTCGTTGACGCAACAGACGGCCTCTCGGTCATCCAGCGCAGCCTGGTCA
>CAZRGJ010000260.1:4230-4638 GCA_964599445.1 uncultured Planctomycetaceae bacterium
GGTCAACATGGGGCTCTACAGCGATTTCGACTACGATCTGAAATCCTGGATCTCCACACTCGGCTATCCGTCCCCAAGGCAGAAAAAAAAGCAAGATCTGTCCGATCCAGGGAACGGCTGAACCTGAATATGCGGGAATCCTGAAAGAACACTCTTCTCCAAGACTCCAAACGTCCGTTTCCTTCCTTTTCCTATCCTTTCATGTTCGCTCCTTTAAATTTGGTTCATTCGGTAACTGAGTGCCGATTCCGCCGCGGAAGCCGCAGAAAGCACACGGGAAAACACTGATTTTGAGGCAAAAACACAAAAAAACGGATTGCGTGAATTTTTAAATGTTCATTTGGGGGCTTTCCTTTTTTTCAGTGTGTTCCCGCGGACCTTCTGTGGTTTCAGTGGTTGAGTTTTTTG
>CAZRGJ010000261.1:0-4638 GCA_964599445.1 uncultured Planctomycetaceae bacterium
CATCGTGAATGTTCCCGCAGGACACCAGCGGAAGGCGTACTCGATGCCGTTGACCGTCTTCACCATGAGAGTACCAGGTTTACACCCACATGGACGGGCCGTTAACCACAGATTTTCAGCCAAGTCTACAACAGTCTTCTCATCCCATCCAAAATTCTTCACAAGTGTATCGATTGAAGGAATGAATTCCTCAAGAGGGAAATCCGCGTTTATCTCGTCGCATCCACGACAATCCGACATTAGTTTCCGAAGAATTTCAGCCTTCTTTTCATCAACGGCCTGTCGAGTCCTGCCAGTTCTGTCTCCACAATGGCATCTCCCAGCTTCTTCGCTTTATCATAGGCCGTCTCTGCGAAAATATACTCCCGAATGGCAGGTGCACAACGCTTACCAACGTTGACCATTTTGAGAAAATCAGTTAATGAGACATTTTCAGGACAGAGACTGCGGACCGAAGAAAGTTTCAATTCAGGGTCTTCGATAAGCCGTTCAAGAAGTGCAACCCAACTACAACGCAACCGTTCCTGATTTTTCTCCATTTCAGCTTTGAATCCTTTAAGCATATTCTCAACAGAGGCAAACAGAGGATATTCCATGGCATTTCTCCTGATTTTCATTAGTATTGAAGCACAACAATTTATTTATTCTATACCAAATTTCTTTTTTGTCAAGAGGGGTGCAAAACAGAAAAAGACCCCGACTCAAAAAAAGCCGGAGCCTTGTGCGTTCAGACAGTCTTGAGACTGCGGAAGAAGTTCTTATTTGCCGAGGGCGGCAGCGACGTCAGCCAGCGTGCCGGCGGAACCGAGCTTCTGATTCTTGTGGACGATGTAGTCGGCGTAGTTCTTCATGAAGACCTGACCGGACGGACGAAGGTCGAACACTTCCGGATGATCGCGGAATTCTTCACGCAGCGTCGCGCACCAGACCAGACGGCCGTCGGTGTCGATGTTGATCTTGCAGACGCCCATCTGAGCGGCTTTGAAGTATTCGTCTTCGTTCACACCAGAAGCACCAGCGAGGTTACCGCCGGCGTTGTTGATGCGGGCGACCCATTCCTGCGGAACGCTGGAAGAACCGTGCATGACGAGCGGGAAGTTCGGCTTCACGCTGTTGACGGCTTTCTGGATCTCGCTCAGGACGTCGAAATGCAGCCCCTGTTTGCCGGAGAATTTGAACGCGCCGTGGGAAGTTCCGATAGCAACGGCCAGAGAGTCGCAGCCGGTCGCTTCGATGAATTTCACGGCATCGGCCGGATCCGTCAGTTTCACGGAACCAACGACGTCTTCTTCAACACCGCCGAGCTGACCAAGTTCGGCTTCCACGACGATGCCTTTGGCATGGGCGCGGTCAACGACGCGTTTGGTGATCTCGATGTTTTTCTCGAATTCTTCGTGGGAAGCGTCGATCATGACGGAGGAATAGAAACCGCTGTCGATACAGTCGTAGCAGACTTCTTCCGTGCCGTGGTCAAGGTGAACGGCGAAAATGGCTTCCGGGAACGTTTCGTCGCAGGCGCGGATCAGACCTTCGAGGATGCGCTTGTCGGAGTAACCGCGAGCGCCGCGGGAGATCTGGATGATGAACGGAGCAGCTTTGGTGCCGTCGACCGGATCATCATTTTTGCCGGATTTGCCCAGGTTGCCGCGGAAAAGACCAACGGCCTGTTCCATATTGTTGATGTTGTATGCGCCGATGGCGTATTTGCCGTAAGCCTGTTTGAACAGTTCGGTCGTGGTAACGATCATGGAAAACCTCCGATAAACGTGTTGACTCGCCGCGGTGACCCGTGACGCTCGATAAATAAAAAAAGAAATCCATAAAATTGCCCGTATTATAGCCGAAAAAAAGTTTTTGTCATGTGGGGGGGCACGGTTTTTTGGTAAAATTTGTCAAAAAATCTCGTTTTTTCTGAAAATTTCCCAAAAAAATGTTTTTTTTCAAAAAACTCCCCCCTCCCCCCGCTTGTCGAAATTGGAAATCCCGATATAATAAGGACACTTTGAGAACAGGACTTCCTGAACTCATGCGTCTGTAGCTCAATTGGATAGAGCAACGGACTTCTAATCCGTAGGTTGTGGGTTCGACCCCCGCCAGACGTGTTTTTTTCACACAAAACCCCGCATTTTGCGGGGTTTTCTTTTTTCGCGGGGATAAAACTGGGGATATCAAAGCATTCTACAAAAACCGATACCCACCCTCTACTCGGAAGTCGGCAAATGTATGACCGAAGGTCAAAGCGGCAGTCCGTGAGAAAATCTCTCCGTTCTCAACAGGTTCTTCGGGCTGTTCAAAAATGGATGACAAGTCGAAGTTTGGATTCTTGAAATCCTGCGTTTTTCCGTCCAGCTTAAAAATCCTTTTTTCTGGTGAGATCTCCGGCAGGTAAATCGGAAGGTCTCCCTCATTCTTTGCGAATATCGAAGGACGATAGTTTCTTCCATTGATCTTTTCGCAAAATTCGACTTCCGGAATCGTTGCTTCAAAAGAAATGGAAATGATGTGGTCCGGCTCGCCGTAGTCAAAATTATGCGTAAAATCAACCATCAACCGCGAGGTAAAGGGTGTATCACGCATGGCGGAACTGTTTTCAGAAATGCCAACACTTTGAAGACTCGGCATTTCATTCATAAATCTGCTGATCGCAAGATCCCAGAACATCGGCCAGTCGTAATGTCCGGAAGAAAGGTCCTGCCATCGCCAGTACGCAGACGCTGAAATGGAGGAATACTTCCATCGTTCGATATGATAATCCATCCCTGTCGATTCCTGAATCGTCAATAGTTCAAGAGCCTTTTTGGCCTGAATCAGGAATTCGGCGGATTCGATCGGCAACGCTGACAGTAATGACGGCACTGGTACCCTGCCGATCTTCTGTTCCATCGCCGGAATGGACCATGTCTCATAATCCGTCCGGTCTCGCCATCGGGACAAAAAGTGAGGAAACTCAAATGTACCGGTATCATAAAAATGCGGAGTACAAAAAAAACCACACTCACATGCAATATAATCTTTCAGATATTCTGCAATCCGGTACGGCAAATCAGACGCAGCCGCTTCGTTCTGCACAAGCGGCGAACGAAGAGCAAATTCATCACGACGCTGTGTAAATCTCTCTCGAATCGCCTCGTAAAGCGAGTTCCAATATCTTGAATCGAACGGATCTGGCTGTTCCCAGTCCGCGCCGTCAAAATCAAATGAATCTGGAATGCTCAAAGCCATCTGGCGACCTCTGCAAGTAAAATGTCACGTTTACCATTCGATACGCAGTGGGAGAATGTGAGTGTGAAGTTTTCACCCTCGGCATCCAAATCATCGTTCTTACAAAAAGTAAAAGTAACGGGCGCAAATAGCGACGGCGCATCTGTACTCTGCCACCAACCGGAGTCAGAGCCAAAATCACCGAGGATCCATGTATCGGAAACGGCATTGTAGACGATCCCGCCGCAATCATATGAGCCGTCTGTGCCCGTACGCTTGAACTCCCGACCGTTGCCGTCTTTCCAGACTGGAATCCCCACCAGCTTTTTACCTCTGCCGTCAAGCCGATCGTAGATGCCAAGGAGAGTATCGCTCGTGTAAATTCTGGACAGATCCCTGCGGAGCGTGCACTCTCCACGGCCGGCATCCAAATCAATAGGATGGACAGTAAGAGTAATGCTCTCCTCGAGACTCCACGGGGCAAACGCTGAATGACTCCAATAGGTATCCCCAACCGTCGTTTCCCGATATTTTGCAGCTTCGTTCTCGTCATAGTAAAGCTCAAATCCAGTCCACTGCTCCGGCTCACGCGGATAAGAAGTCTGCATCAATACTCCTCTCCAGAGCGTATGTGAACCATCGGTGAAATACGGCTCATCTTTGCACATTCCTGCAAACTCCAAGGTGTTGGCAAGAAGCCCACCGCCAGAGATCTCAAAAGACGGCAAACCATCCCAGAGCTGATATTTTGTGCCGCTCAGCCGCAGAAAATACCTTGCTCCAGCATGACTGAATATGCCGTCCTGAAAAATCACATTCCCACTCATGTTAGTCGTCTGATATACTACGGTTGAATCCATTCTAAAGATCCTCCACCGAAAGAGCCTCGAGAACATTTCTATGCGCAATGATGAAAGTGCCCACAGGAACTGATGCCCCAAGAGCCAGAGAAAGAAACGCCAACTGAGATTTTTCCGAGGCAGGCCGTTCATTGGGGCCGTTGGGATAGGTCTCGACCTCATAAATACCGCCGTCACCTTTAGCATAGACTCGACATATGAGGGCCTCCGGCTCCGACGCGCCAATCTGCAGAGCCTTGCGGACGAAGAAGATGTCGGGGCCGAATGGAGTCGTACCTCCGACAATGAGGCCGATGGAGTCGGGGTCGGCAATGAAACTTCCAGACAAAAAACCGCACTTCGTCATGGACGGATCGGAGGTCCCGATACGGATCGGCCAGTCGTGGGTCTCATCGATAATATAACCGCAAAAACACGTGTCTTTGGGGACGTGTACCTGCCGTTCGTGGCAAAATAGCCTTCCAGATAGGAGGACTCGTTGGAGCTGTCATATTTTTCGACATGATAAACAGTCCGAAACGTGTCCGAGCCGCTTTCTTTTTCCTCCGTTTCTGCCAGAACAGGAAAGAGTGAGTAC
>CAZRGJ010000262.1:0-2808 GCA_964599445.1 uncultured Planctomycetaceae bacterium
TTATGAAAAGGACTCCGCGCTCAAAACTTCCGTTTCGTTTCGCGGAGCGTATTTCCAGCGGCAAAAACCTGACGTTCTCTTCCGCATCCCGTCAGCACGAAACCATTCCACGGGACCCGCAGCAGCCAAACCGTCAGTCAGCCATCCCCCAGCGAAACGGTCTGCCGGTCTGCCCAACCCTATGAACTAGTCAGGCAGTCTGCCTCGGTGAACCGGTCTCAGTCTGCCTGCTTCAGCAGATCGAGCATTTCGACCAGAGCTTCCGCACAATCCGCCCCTTTGTTTCCCAGATGGGCTTTCTGGACTTTGTCGTGCGCAGAATCATCAAATGCACTGCGGGCAAGTGCCTGTTCCACCGTATTGCAGGTCAGGACGCCGAACAGCACCGGTTTTCCGGAACGTGCGCCCTGCTCCGCAAACATGAGGCTCACCGCACGGTTAATGTGCTCATCATGAGACGTTTCCCCCTTAATGACGGCCCCAAGAGCCAGAATGCCGGCGTACTCCGCTTTTTGAACGAGTTTTCCGGAAACTGTCGGGATCTCAAAAGCTCCCGGCACGCGGAAAACGTCGATTTTTTCTTCGGCGATGCCGATTTCTGCAAATTTTTTCAGTGCTCCCTGAAGCAGACGCTCCGTGATCGTCTGATTGAATTTCGCCACGATGATCGCGATACGCCCCTGAATATCCGGGTTCAGTTTCCCTTCATAAATGGTCATTTTTTGTCCTGCTGGGTTTACGTTTAAGGTCCATTCCGATCTCATTCGGAATCCAATGATTCTTCGCTTTCGCTGCCGGCGGTATCCTCTGAAATGCATTCGGAATCTGCGTTCCCGGAATCGGCCGAAAGCTCTTCCGAGAGTCCCGCAGCAAAGGTTCCGGCGGAAAGTTCCGCACTTTCCCCCGCACTGCTTTCGCCGGCAGTTTCTTCATCAGCGGCTGCGGCACAGGCACCGGTATCCGTTCCGTTCAGGATCCCGGCTAAAAACTCGGCATTTGTTTTGGTTTTTCCGAGCCGATTGGTCAGCATCGCCATGGCATCCGCAGGATTCAGCGCAGAAAGCAGATGGCGCAGTTTAATGACCGCGTGCAGTTCCTCTTCTGTTCGATACGTATCTTCATGCCGGGTCCCGCTGCGGCTCAGGTCGACGGCAGGCCAGATCCCTTCCGTCTGCAGACGCTTTTCCAGCGTGATCTCCATACTGCCGCTGCCTCGGAACTCTTCCAGGATCGCCTCATCCATCACATTATTCGTATCCGTCAAAAGTGTCGCCAGGATCGTCAAAGACCCACCTTCTTCCACACACCGTGCGGATCCGAAAAACCGTTTCGGAAGCTGGAACGAACCGGCATGGAAACTGTTTCCGTATTCCGGAAGCATTTTCATTCCCGGAGGCGTTTCCGAATGCCAGGCCCGAGTCAGCTGGGTCATGGAATCCAGCAGGATCAGAACATTCTGCCCATACTCGACCATGCGCTTCGCCTTCTCGATGACCATGTCCGCGACCTGGATGTGCCGCATCGTGGGTTCATCCGAGGTGGAGCAGACGACTTCGCAGTTCATTCCCTGCACCAGTTTCCGCATATTTTCCACTTCTTCCGGACGTTCGTCGATCAGAAGAATGAAAACGTAAAGTTCCGGATAGTTCTTCAGCGCGGACTGCGCGATCTTGCGCAAAAGCGTCGTTCGCCCGGTCTGCGGCGGACTCAGGATCAGACCGCGCTGACCGAATGCGAGCGGAACCATCATATCCAGAACACGGGTCTCCACATCTTCCGGGTCGGATTCCAGACTCAGCCGCTGAGACGGTGCCGTCGGCGTCAGAGTATCAAAATGTTTCTTGCGCGTAAACTCGTTCGGATCCTGATAATTGATCGCCTCGACACGCAAAAGCGCAAAGTACCGTTCATTTTCCTTCGGAGGACGGATCTGCCCCGAAACGATCGTTCCCGTCTTCAGACCAAAACGCCGGATCTGGCTCGGAGAAACGTAAATATCGTCCGGGCAGGAAAGGTAATGGTATTCTGTACTGCGAAGGAAACCAAAACCATCAGGAAGGATCTCCAGCGTTCCCTCTCCGTAAAGAAGGCCGTTCAGTTTGATCTTTTCCTTGATGATCTGGAAAATCAGTTCCTGACGCTGTGCGTGCTCTTCATCCAGCACGCCGATCTCAAAACGGCGGGCCTCCGCGATCAGTTCCTTCATGGAAAGTTTCTGAAGATGCCCGACTGATTCATTCCGCAAAGAAACGGTCTGGCTCATTCCGTCCCCGTCCGAAGCAGGATTCTTATGGCCGCGGCTCATTTCGTCAGCAAGTTCCTCCGCAAGTGAAAGAGGTTCCTTGGACGAACGATCCTCATGCAGTTCCGGAAATGCCGGATTGTACGTACTGTAGCCTTCCTGATTCCGTCGGTACGGTCTGCCGTACGGCCGGTTTCCATAATCTCGCGGACCGCCGAAACCATTGCGGGGCCAGGTTCCTTCTTCTCCGGAAGCAGGACCATTTTCGCGCGAATAGTATCGGGAACGGTACTGCGGACCACGCTGGTACGGAGCACTCCCGCGAGAAGAACCGCCGCGGCCCCAAGGTCTGCTTTCCTGACTCTCTTCGCCTTTTTCTTCCGAATCGGGAGCTGGGTACGTCTGCTCAACGCCAGATTCAAAATCCCGGTTTACGTATCGGCGTGTACCTTGACCGTATCCGTCTCCGCCATAATTCCGACCGCCGCCCCGGCCTCCATAGTTCCGGTCGCCATAGTTCCGGTCGCCATAGTTCCGGTCGCCATAGTTCCGGTCGCCATAGTTCC
>CAZRGJ010000262.1:2908-4621 GCA_964599445.1 uncultured Planctomycetaceae bacterium
TTCCGGTCGCCGTAGTTCCGGTCGCCGTAGTTCCGGTCGCCGTAGTTCCGGTCGCCGTAGTTCCGGTCGCTCCCCGATGCGTAATTCTGCCGCATCATGCGTCCGGGGCGGGACAGCTGCCGATCCGTTCGCTGACTAAAGGAAGAACGCGGGGGCATTTCCCCATCATTTTCCTGCACATCGTCTCTGCGGTCCATTCGCTCGGAAAAATATCCGGTACCGCCGCGCGATTCGCCGAAAAATTCTTCATTCGCGCCATCTGAAAGCTCTCCGTTCAGCGATTCTGTCGCACGGCCATCCGAATGGATCCCATGAAAACCATCTCCGGGATCCCCATATGCAGACTGCGCATTCTGCACGCCATCCGCTCCCGCCGAAGCATTCACCCCGGGAACCATGGATTCGGCAGAGCTTTCCTGCGGATCCGACTTGGACACCGAGCCGGTTCCCTCTGCGTCGTCTTCGAGATCCAAACCGTATCCGAATGACGAGGATCCGGACCGGTTACGGATACCCGAACGAAAACGGGAAAACACACTCACTCCGCGAGGCTGTACCGGGTCATGAGGATACGAATTTCGCGCCTTGAGATAGGGACGCTCCTGTTGAGAAACACCGTCCATGAAAGATTCCGCAGAAGATTGCTTTTCCGTGGAATATTCCTGATTTTCGACACTCTGAGCCGTTTCAGAACCGGGATTTCCGGCACGAAAGTTTTCATTGGCAGGGAGGGATTCCGGTGATTTACCAGGGATCGGACCGTCGGACATGATGCTGCTCCTAAATTTTAACGAGGTTCACGCAGTCCAGGATTCACGAGAGACTGCGGAATAAGGCGGGGGGAAAACGAAAAGGGCACATTCAAACGAATGCATATTTAAAATATACACGAAATCGCAATAAAATCAAGGGTCTTGCAAAAAAATTTAAAAAAAGTTGGCAGTTTTTATACAAATTATGTAAAAAACTGCCAATTAATTTAATTTTAGGAACAATATTCCCAATCGCAAACATTTCCCGGCGCACTTTCTGGAATCTCAGCCAGCCGCCGGGAAACTTTCATTAAAGCCATGCCGGAAGTTCGTTCACGGCCGGAAGCGTCGCGCACATGATCTTCGAGATGCCCGTGACCTTCTGAAGTTCGCTCAGAGCAGCAACCGGAGGAACCGCATCCAGTCCCAGAACGCCGAGGGCTTTGCTGTCGCACTTATCGCACGCACGGCTGACGGAAAGCTGTTCGATATTCACGTTATTGCGGCCGAACACGTTGCCGACTGCGCCGATGACGCCCGGAACATTGTCGTGCAGGAAGAGGCAGAGATTGCCGTCCAGATACGCTTCAAGACGGAAATCATTGACCTGGACCAGGCGCGGCATGCTGTTGCCGAAGAGCGTGCCGGAAAGCGTCGTGGTGCCCGTTTCGCTCGTGACTTCCACCGTAATGAGCGAGCTGAACGTGTTCGATTCACTCGTTTTGTTCTCGACCACTTCGATCCCGCGTTCTTTCAGAAGCATCTTCGCATTGATGATGTTCGACTCACCGCCCGTCGCGTTGGAGAGCAGACCAGCCGCGAATGCACCGGAGACCAGCGAAGTGATTTTCGTCGCCACGTCGCCGCGGTAGGAGATCGCGCACTTCGAAATACGGCCTTTTTCGACCTGGGAGGCCATAAGACCAAGACGCCACGCCAACGCCAGGTAGCCGCGCATTTC
>CAZRGJ010000263.1:0-4617 GCA_964599445.1 uncultured Planctomycetaceae bacterium
ATCGTGATGCGGCGGCGGAGCCGGTTTGGCGTAATGATGCGGAGCCGGAGCCGGCTGACGATGGGCCGTCGGATGATGCGGCCGATGCTGAGCCTGCACGTTCGGAGCCGCAAAGAACAGCGATCCCAGGATCACTGCGGCACAGCAGGAAATGAGCGTGGATTTTTTCATGACATTTTCTCCGTAAAAAATTGCGGAAACTGTTGAAAAGTCGCCAGACTTGATCTACTTTTAGTATCGTTTATTTTTACGAAAAAATCAAGGAGGGAGGTCGGCAGAAAAAGACGTTTTTTGATGAAAAGATTTAAAATGGAAGGATTTTTCAGCTACCCCAGCAGCATAAACCGATTTTATCCCGTGAAACATGGAAATTTCAACACGAAATTCACGAAAACACGAGAAAAAACGAAAAGACTGCCATACGTACCGATCCCATTCGCAAATTTTACCCCGGCATCCAGGATCCATTCACCGGACAAAGTTCAGAGAAATTCCGCGATCTGCACACAAAAACAGCTGTCCGAGACCAGGAGCTTTCCGCGGGCGATCGCTTTGCCGTTGACCAGAATGTTGACCAGCTCGTCCACGTGCTTGTCCAGGATCACGACGGAACCAGGACGCAGTTTCGCGACTTCCGAAAGAAGCATCGTCGTCTTCCCCAGCTCGATCCGGACTTCCAGCTCAATGTTCCCCAGTGAAGCGATCTGCTCACGAAAAAACGCTCTCCGCGTCCCTCTTGAATCATTCTCGGCCGGCTTTTCCGCCTCTTCCATTTCGGGAAGGACAGGAAGATCCGCCTCGACACCGTCCAGGAGCCGATCGATCTCTTCCGTCGTCAGTGCTGAATGTTGAGTGAAGTGACCCTGATCTTCCATTTTTTCCCCCGCTCCGATCTTCTGTTCAGTTTTCCGGCGGTTCGTATTCGTATTTTTTCCAGATGAACGGTCTGCGGTGCGTCGGCTCGATGCGGAGCATGACTTCGCCGTTCTGGAAAATGCGTACAGTTCCGTTGGATTCGCTCACGACGATCGCGACGGCTTTCGTGCACCGCGTGATCCCAGCAGCCGCCCAGTGGCGTGAACCAAGTCCCTTGGAAAGCGTAATGTTGTCTGCCGTAGCGTCGAGAATGCGGCACGATGCTTCCACGACGCCGTCCGCGGAAATGATGATCGCACCGTCAAGCTGAGCGATCTCCTTGATCCCTTCCCGTACACGGGCGTCCATGATGTTTCGTTCCGAGCGGCTGTACCCGCGCACCGGGTCAAATCCCCCGGGGTGGCTCTCCGCAAGAACGCGCTGTTTGTCTCCCACGACGAAAAGCGTCCCGACCGGCTTGCCTTCCCGTCCGCTGAGTCCGATCTCGACGGCAAGATTCACGATCGTGTTGAGCGTTTCCAGCGGGACCGTCGTGTTGAGCTGACGCAGATCTGTCCGCGTCAGTCGGTTCAGGTGCTCTTTCAGCGAGATGAGCGAGATCGTGTCGATCGTGTCCGACTCAAACCCGCCGTACATCGCGACGATCTGACTTCCCGGACGAATGTGGTCTTCGGTGATCGCGACGAGCAGTGCCTGCATCAGACGGTCGTAGACCGGATTTCCCGTCATTTCCAGAACGATGGTCTTCAGACCGGCTTCCTGCGCCCCCTCTGCCTGTTCTTCTGTATCGACCGCGACGATAAACGGAACGGATTCCCCGACCAGTTTCCGAACGCGCGCCCAGTCGGCCGGGCCGTCGTAAAGCATGATGATCGCGGAGGCTTCCATCTGCTCAAGGGTTTCCTGAGCCTGCCGGACGAAAAACTTGAACTGTTCGGTAATGCGGAGGGTATTGGACATGACCGGGATACGCAGGGTTAGGGACGAAGGAATGCGGGAAATTTGGGGATGGACCACAGTGCACGATCCGGAGAAAATCGGTCCGAAATGCTCCTTTTCTGCCTCACGGACGACTGAAAAGGACGGAAAGTTCTCCTTATTTTTTGTTTCGATTAAAATGCCGTCTTTTTTTACTTTTTTTCGTGTTTTTTCCGGAATTCACGCCTTTTTTATTCCGAAGCGCCGGGCTGCCGGAAATTGGAAAGGACTTCTTTCGGATTCAGGAACGGAAGCGCGGGTTCTTCTTTCGGAGCGGTCTCGTCTTTTTGTGCGACGGCGGTTTCCGGACGGCGTTCCCGACAGTAGGCGAGCCATTCCTTTGCATCGGTCATCGTAAGGCCGGTGATCTTCTGGAGTGCCTGCACGGAATAGTACTTCAATGCCGGATCCGTATCCGAAAGCGGAACTTCCAGTGCCGCGACCGCCCGTTCGTCTTTCAGCTCTCCGAGAACGTCGATCGCTTCATGACGCACATCCAGATCACTGTCCGTTCCCAGAATGTCGATGACTTCCAGCACAGCCTCATCGCCGCCGTACGTCTTCCAGGCGGAACAGACCGCCAGACGCACATCGACGACCGGATCTTTTTTAGCAAAACGGAGGGCCTCGACGGTCTTCGGGACCGGATAGTGCGCGATGGCGAGGACGGCTTCTGTGCGCATTACAGAGTCTTTGTCGTTCCGAATGATCGCAGCCAGCGTGTCGGCGTACTGCGGCTGCATCTCCTTCGAGACATTCCCTGCTTCCTTGCCGAGCTGGCGGATCTGCTCGATCCGGTCTTCCGGCTGCGGGACTCCCGGGATCGGTTTCGCATTAAACATCGCGCGGCAGCCTCCCTGAGTCACCATCAGGAACAGCACCAGCCCGATGAGCATCGGCGTAAGGATCCTTGATCTGAAATTTTCGGACATTTTATCTGTTGGACGTCATTCGACAGTTGGCGTTTCGGTTCATGCTTGAGAGCGCCCGGCTCGCGCTCCGTACCCGTTTGAAAAACGCTCCGAAAGCGGTACACGTTCTTCGGCATGGTTTGCCGGAAAAGATCCCGCCTGCAGGTCCCACAGTTCGCTCCCGGAATGACACATCCGCTGTACACCGGTCCCGCAGTTCGTTTCGTCTTGCAGTTCGCAGGAAAACGGCATGGAAATCCCGCGTCGAGACCTCATGCAGAGATCTCTTGCAGGAATTTCGGAAAAATTTCCAGAAAAAACCTGAAAAAACTCCGAATCGCATTCGCTTATTCTGATTTTGTGGAATGTTCAGGAAGAATCTATCCATTTCTATCTTACCCTGCAAATGAATTTGAGGCAAGGGGAATTTTCTTTTTTTGGAAAATTTAATAAAATTTTTGAAAAATTTCGGAAAGTTCTTTTCATTTTTTCATTTCGTGTTATAATGTAGTTGGAGATTTCATGAAAAGGAGTTTCATTTTATGCCTGTTTACGAATATATTTGCAATCAATGCGAAAAAGATTTTGAAGAACTGGTCCGCGGCAATGCCGAGCCGAAAAAATGCCCGTCCTGCGGAAGTTCTTCCATTCGGCGGAAACTGAGCGTACCGGCTTCTGTCCATGCGTCCGGACCGTCCTGTGCAGCACGCGATGCCGGATTGTGCGCTCCGGAGACCGGCGGCGGATGCTGCTGCGCCGGCGGATGCTGCCATCATCACTGACGTGCGGACTCCTGGCAGACTGTGAACCGAAATGGCGCTTGATGCGTAAATCTGAAATCAGGGATGAAGACCGCCAGGGACCGGCCTCACCTGAAATACCGTTCCGGACAAATGCCGCAGATGCTTTTTCGGAACGGAAAACGAAATCCTACCTGAAAGGCAAGATCGACACATGGAATACATTGTGCCTCTGTTCGTCAGTTTTTTCGTCCTGACTCTCATCGTTGTGGGGGGACAGTTCGCCATTTCTGCATATCGGGCCTCCATCCAGAGCAATGATGATGAACAGAATGCGATCCATTCACTTCTTGCCGCGCTGCAGAAATCGCTGGACGACGGGGAGATCTCGCCCGAAGAATACCGTACCGTCAAGGCTCAGCTTACGGCACAGCTTCACGATCTGGCAGACCGATGAATCCACTGGAAATATCCCGGTCTGTTTGCCATGCGCAGAGTCTGTATTTTAGCGTCTGTCCGCCTGATTTTTCCTGAAACCCGAAGAAAGTTTCACAAAATTTCCGAAACGTCCCCTTTTTTCGGTTGACGAAACCGTGAAAATAGTGTAGAATAAAATTTCGATCGGGGGAGATTCAGTCCCTCTTGTTAAAATATGCGGGAAAGTGGGTTTTTCCAAAAAAGTAAAGCTGATCCGATAGTCCGATGGAGTCCGATAATAAAAATTCGAACGGCAAAAAAACGATGCCGAAAAAACAGGCGTTCTGCTCTTTCTGCAAGAAGTCCCATCAGGTGACGGGGCCTCTGGTTGAAGGACCGGGGAATGTCTACATTTGCAGTGAGTGCATCGAGCTGTGCCGTTCCATTCTTGAACAGGAAAAGAAACGCCGTTTTACGCCTCAGCCGGCCATGCTCATGGAACGGCTCACGCCGCGGCAGATCGTTTCGCGTCTGGATGAGTACATTGTCGGGCAGGAATTCACGAAAAAAGTGCTCGCCGTTGCCGTGTACAATCACTACAAACGGCTCGAGCACGTCCGCTCCGGAAACGAGGACGTCGAACTCGGCAAATCGAACATTCTTCTCATTGGACCGACCGGTTCCGGAAAAACGCT
>CAZRGJ010000264.1:0-4612 GCA_964599445.1 uncultured Planctomycetaceae bacterium
CGGGAAGTATCTGTGTGCAGAACATTCCGGAAGGGATGGTCATCATCGCACCGCTGCTCGCCATTGGTGTGTCCCTCACGCGAACGTTTCTCATCGCGCTTTTCATTGGACTGATCGAAGTCGCCGGCACATTCTTCGGCTACTCGCTCGTCTCGGTCACGAATGGGATCCTGCCGTTTGCGCTTTCCTTCGCAGGCGGAATGATGCTCTACGTCATCAGCGATGAAATGATTCCCGAGACCCATGCGCACGGCTACGAAAAAATGGCGACGTTTGCCCTCCTCGCCGGATTTATGTTCGTCGTGATTTTTGACGTCCTTTTGGCCGGCGTCTGAACGAAGATCTTTGCTCACTATTCCATGAAAAACGGATCCTGAATTTACTCCGGATCCGTTTTTTCGTTCATTTCCAAATTCCCCAATTTTTCGAAACCTTTTCCGACGCATTTTCCAGATCTGCTGCGGTTTCGGTATTTCCGTGCTCAGCGCAGCTGGACGTCCGTCAATGGCGCGATCTCCAGCGTTTCCAGTACGTACCCGGTCTCGACGGAGAGCATGTTCTGCGGGAGTTTCCTGTCGCGGGGCAGGAGCACTTCGTCAGTCAGGATCTCCGAATCATCGCGAACCGAAAGACGCCGCGACTCTCTTTGAGGAACGCAGACGGTCGCAGTACGGCAATTCTGGACGCAGACGTCGAGAATGTCGCGGATGAGGATGACGTCAAGATGCACTTCGCCGGAGGAAAGATCCACGTTTTCCAGGCGAACGTTTCCGACCTTCACCGCGTTTTCCGTCGGAATGAGGCGGATCTCCGTCTCTCCCGCATTTTCTCCGTCCGGATCCAGCTGGAACGTAAAGTCAAGCAGAGTGTTGATCCGTTTCGGGTCAAATTTCACTTTAGCCTGCATTCGGTAGTGCGCCGGCAGTACCGCCCAGTTCTTTTCGCGGAATTTGAGACTCTTTTCCTGCACGACGGCCTCACTTGAGGCGGGAATCATCTCCGGGACGAATTTTTCTCCAAGAACTCCACCTTTCAGCTGCACGAGTTCATGGAAGACCGCGTCGCCTCCGTACCCGCGCTGATTGGTGAATGCCGCAACGATGCGCCGTCCGTCTTTCCAGGGAGCTGTTTTGGGGACGCGAAGTATTCCCTGACCGATCCGTTCATTTCCAGGAGGCAGACGCCACGGACCGGCCGGACTTTCCGCGATCCGGTAGATCCCATCTTCCAGCCCAGCAATGGAGTAAAAGTACTTCCCCCACTGGAACCAGTCGGGACATTCCGGTTCTCCGTGCGTTCGGAAATAAAGCGGGTCACGCAGCTCCCAGTTTTTCATGTCCTGCGTCACGATGTGCGCCCAGCATCCTCGTCCGCGGTACGTCGTCGTCGCGTAAAGATGGACCAGCCCGTCCTCCTCCGAGTAGAATGCCACCGGGTCGCGCAGGGAACCGGAGTATCCTTCCGGAAGACGCACGAATGGCTCTTCCTGCTTCACGAAATGGATCCCGTCCGAACTGACTGCGTACGCCAGCTTTCCACCTTCGTCAAGGGAACGGTTTGCATAAAGTGCATAGTAGACGCCGCGGAAAAAGAAAAGCGAGCCGGTGCAGATGGAGCCTTCATTCTGGTCTGTGATCGGCACAAGAAACGGTTGGTGAGTCCAATTCACCAGATCCGTCGACGTTGCCTGGATCCACTGATGCGCTCCCCAGCCGTTTTTCGCTCCGTGCCGTTTTTTGTCGAGAAGGTAAACAAAATGAAAAATGCCGTCTTTCGAAAACGGCATACAGTCGCCGACTCCATAGGCATTGGGAGGGCACCAGTACTGAAGATTTTCGCCATTTCCGCGATCGGTCCTTTCCCGCAGATCGGCAGCCTTCGGCCCGCCGGAAAGCGCAATGATCTCTTCATTCAAAAGCGCACGATCCCAAACCGCCGCAGTGTCGATCTCTCCCAAAAATCGCCCGCTCGGACCATTCCCGGTATCCTGAGCGCCAATGAGAAGCGGGACTTCATTCTGTTTTAGATCGCCAAGCATGAAATCTTCATCCACGCACCGGCCATCCACAAAAAATTCCATCTTCGCGCCGTCTACCCGGCAAATGAGATCCAGCCAGCGGTGTGGAGCTGTCTCCGGTTCACGCATCTCCGAAAAACGAGCCTGGCAGGACATTGTGACCGCCGTTTCGGACTTTCGGCTTACTTTATTGCCCGTCGTGCCGATCTCGACGCCCGCGTAGTCCTCAAACGCAAACAGATTGTACGCCATGTTGGCGTGCCCGCCATGTTTTGAAAAAATCGGAAAACTCACCGGGATCTTTCCCAATTTCGCTCGCACGTAGAAAGTAAGTTCACGTCCGGAAAAGTTTAATTCCCAATTCGCTCCCTGACCGGCTGAAAGAAAACCTTCACCGCCAAAACGCGCAGTTTTCCCGTCTCCACCGCGTTCCAGAGAAGCAGATCGTTCCGAGTCTGAAAGCTCTACATTCAGCTCAACGATCCCATTCATTTCCAGTATGCTGTTTGCGCCTGACGAATCGTTCAGATCCGCGAAATGCCAGACCGAAACGGCCTCTTTCAGAAGATCCGCCGGCTGCAGCTCGCTATCCGCAGCAAATATGCCATTTGGGTAAAGAAGAGACGAACCGTTTACGAAAACAGACCCAAACACCAAAAGAAAACTAAACACACTTCGCCCTATTTTCATCAAATGTACCTCCCATCTAAAGATCTAAACGAAACAAAATCAAAAAAAGGACACCATGCCGAAACATGGTGCCCTGACTCATGAACTCAAAACTAGTTGGCTGCCGGAGCCGGAGCGGGTTCTGCCGGGGCAGCCGCCGGAGCCGCTGCGGCCTCAGCCGGGACTTCAGCCGGAACGTTACCGAAACCAGCCGGGATCGGTTCGTTCGGTTTGATTTCCGGAGCACCTTCCGGACGGTAGTCATTTTCCGGAGTCGCGTCATTGAAGACGTCGAACCACTCATCTTTGAAGTTGATCGTCTGGCCAACGCGGGCGGAAATGTTCGCCGTCAGAGCCATGATCGCGTCTGCCATCGCGACTTTCGGCTGGCAGTGCATCATGAGCTTCGGATCGTCCGTCTTGTAGTTCGGTTCCGGATTCTTGCGGATGCACCATGCGAAGTGCTCGATCTCTTCCGTGTATCCGAGGCTCAGATCATGGAGTGCTTCCGTGCCGAGCACTTCGTCCATTTTCTGATTCTTCGGGAAATCGTCGTCGCTGGTCGGCTTCAGAGTGAATTCCGGAGCCTTGAATCCGGTGACTTTCGATTCGCCGCCGCGTTCCACATGCGCATACTGGTTGATCTCGTACGTGTACCAGAGGTAGGCGTTTTCTTCACGGTCGATCTGAAGCGTACCGGTCGTTCCCATGACGACTTCGCCGTATCCGCCGAAATCGTTTCCGTTGATCGCAGAGTACGCAACGGCCACTTTCTGACGCGGGTCCGTATCGTAACCCGGCGCGGCATATTCGTAGACGCACGTCATGTGGTCTTCAATGTCGCGGTCATTCAGCAGTACATAGTTGCCTTCCGCATTCTTCCGTTTATTGAAGACGGAACGGTTCGCGAACGCCGTCACGTTGATCGGATGGTGGTGCTTGCCGTCACCGTACATCGCGGCGATGAAGATCCCTGCCGCGTCAAGCTGGTGGCTTCCCAGCTCGGCCATGACGCCGGCACTGGTGCTTTCCCAGAGACGCCAGCGGTAGAGTTCCTCGGCCGCCGGAGCGACGTAGGTCTCGTTCCCCTTGCCGTCCACCAGTGTGTGGGCACGGTAATTCGATTTTTCATCGAGCGGAATGGCGATCTCATCGTTGAGCTGTTCGTCGAACTGTTCGATCTGCTTCTCGATCAGCGGCATTTCGACGTCCTGGATGTACGCTTTCTTCGCGACCAGCTTTTCACGGGCGATCTCGTTCATGCGCTGAGCGAATTTGTCGCCGGTCTCACGCAGGACCTTCGCCTTTTCGTCGCACGCGGCGATCGATTTTTCAAGTTTCTCCAGTTCCTTGACGAAACGGTTCTTCTTGTTGACGTGATTTTCCTTGTTCTTCTTGATGCGGTTCAGAAGGATCAGGTCGTTTTCCGTGTATTTGCCGTCTTTCTGTGCGATGACAGATTCCGGAAGCGGCGGCTGCCAGCTGTCGGCACCGGGCTGATTGTTGCGGTGCCACTGCGCACGAATGTAGTGGATCTTGCCGAGCAGACCCTGCTCAATGGCGTTGATCGCATTATTGTACAGCACGCTGTAGTGCCGCTGGTGGCCGGTCGCCATGTGCTTGCGGAGACGAGCCGCGACGCGTCCCATATCCTTGCACTTCGCGATGTCGTGCGCCATGAGTTTTTCCGTCAGGACGTGAAGTCCGGCGTTCATGGCTTCGATCGCCGCGACGTGGTGCAGATGGAGCGGAAGAGCGATCAGGACCGCTTCCAGACCAAGTTCTTCTTTCGCAGCCAGAAGCTCATGGTAGTCTTTGAAGACCTTGACCTGAGCGTCGACTTCTTCCTTCGTCTTGCGGAACTGCTCGCCGCATTCGGAGTAGACGCGGTAGATACCGCGGCGGACTTTGCGTCCCTTGGGACTC
>CAZRGJ010000265.1:0-4602 GCA_964599445.1 uncultured Planctomycetaceae bacterium
CGCTGGACCTCTGGGGAGACACGAAGTACGCGACGCAGCAGATGTACGAGGACTGGCTCACCCGCATGGTCTCTCGAGTCGGCTGGCTGGACATCGGACGGAAACGCCCGGTCCCGCATGAAGCGTGGTTTTCCGTCGCCGGCTACTTCTACTACTATGCGCACTACTATGCCGCGCGGGTCCTGGAACAGCTGGAAAAACCGGAGAGTCAGACGAAATTCGCGAACCACCTGACGGCGATCCTCCTGGAACTCCAGGAGAAAAACGGCACGTGGTGGGATTACCCGCTCTACGACTACCATCTCTACTATGGAACGGGAATGGCCGTCGCGTCGCTGATGCGTTACCGCGAATATCTCCCCGCCGAGAAAAAGACGGAATGACGTAAAGCACGAACCGCCGCGCGAAAAAACAGAAAGCAGGATGAGAAACGTTTCTTTTCCTGCTTTTCTTTATTGCTGAAACTTTTTTGACTGTTGATTTTATTTCACATACACAATAAATGTGTTTAATTAAATTTCGCTCACTTTTCGAGCCGGGGCGAAAATGCATTTTTCGCGAAAGAAGACTTTTCATAAAAAACATTTCTTTCCGAAATTTTCATCTTAACGATAAAAAAAGAATGAAAAAATCACGCTTTCCCGCCAAAAATCCGGAAACCTCCCTTTACAGAATTTCTGGATGTGCTATAATCAGCAGCATGTACGTAGTATTTGTTTCCATCACCTCATTTTAGCTTAAGGAGCCGACATATGGCAGACGTTAGCATACTTGACTCGCTGTTCTATCCGAAATCCATCGCGGTTATTGGAGCTTCCACGAAGCCGAAGACCTGCGGAAACGACATTTTGAAGAACCTGCTGGACACCTTCAAAGGCGGCCCGGTCTACCCGATCAACCCGAAAGCCCCGGAAGTGCTGGGAGTCAAAGCCTACGCCTCCATCAAAGACGTTCCCGGTGATGTGGACCTCGCAGTCATCGTCGTTCCGAGCAAATTCGTTCTTCAGACGACCGAAGAATGCGCCGAAAAAGGCGTCAAAGCCCTCGTCTGCATTTCCGCCGGTTTCAAAGAAGTCGACGCCGCCGGTGCCGAACTTGAAAAACAGTTCGTCGAACTGGTCCACGCCAAAGGCATGTGCCTCGTCGGTCCGAACTGCCTCGGTATCCTGAATGCCGAAGACGACGCGAAAATGAACGCCACGTTCGCCGCGAAGACCCCGAAATCCGGTTCCCTCGCCTTCATCAGCCAGTCCGGTGCTCTGTGCACCTCGGTTCTTGACTTTGCCGAAGAACGCGACATGGGCTTCAGCAAATTCGTTTCTTTCGGAAACAAAGCGGACGTCAACGAGATCGACCTGCTCAACTACTTGGCCGACGACCCGAACACGAAAGTGATCGCGATGTATCTGGAATCCATCTCCAGCGGTGCGGAATTCCAGGAAATCGCCTCGAAGATCTTCTACGAAAAGAAAAAGCCGATCCTTGTGCTGAAATCCGGCCGTTCCGCCGCCGGCGCGAAAGCCGTCTCCAGCCACACCGGTTCGCTTGCCGGTAACGATGCGGTCTACCAGGCTCTGCTCATGCAATCCGGCATCCAGCGTGTCGATTCGATCGCCGAGCTGTTCGACTACGCCGCTCTGTACTGCAACCAGCCGATGCCGCGCGGCAATCGTCTCGCCATCATCACCAACGCCGGCGGCCCCGGCATCATGGCGACCGACGCTGCCGAACGCTATGGTCTGACCCTCGCGACGATCGCGGACGCCACGAAAGACGCCCTCCGCGACCAGCTTCCGGCTGCCGCTTCTCTCCGCAACCCGGTCGACGTGATCGGTGATGCGAAGCACGACCGCTACGAAGCCGCCTGCAAAGAAGTCTTCAAAGATGCCGGCGTCGACATGGGGCTGGTCATCCTGACCCCGCAGTCCATGACGGACATCGACGAGATCGGCGAGATCATCCCGCAGGTCGCCAAAGACCTCAACATTCCGATCGTCGCCAGCTTCATGGGTGCCGAAATGGTCACGAAGGGCGTTCAGAGCCTGCGTGACGGCGGCGTCCCGAACTACAGCTTCCCGGAAGATGCCGTCCGCGCTCTCGGCGCTGCCTACGCTCTTTCCGAACAGGCCAAACTCACCGACCGCGCCCCGGTCAGCGTCGAAGGCACCGACAAAGCGAAGTGCGCCCAGATCATCGCTGAAAAACTCGGCGATGTGGACAGCAAATACCTCGCTCAGGCAGAATGCCGCGATATCTTCGCCTGCTACGGTCTCCCGCTCCTGAAGAGCGCGGTCGTCACCACGGCGGAAGATGCTGCTAAGACCGTCGGCGAATGGGACACCACCGTCGTCATGAAGGTCATGTCTGCGGACGTCAAACACAAGTTCGACGCGGGCGGAGTTCTCCTCAACATCAAAGGTGCGGAAGGCGCGAAAGCCGGTTTCGAACAGATCTACGCCAACATCGCGAAGAACGTTCCGGGCGCGAAGATCGACAGCATCCTGATCGAAGAAATGGCCCCGAAAGGCACGGAAGTCATCCTCGGATGCAACCGCGACCCGAAATTCGGTCCGCTGGTCATGTTCGGTATGGGCGGCACGACGGCGGAACTCATGAAAGACGTTCAGTTCCGTCTTGCTCCGACGAGCAAATACTTCCTGCACAGCATGTTGGAAAACACGAAGGTCTACAAGCTGATGAACAACTACCGCGGTCTGGGTCAGCACGACCTTGCGGCTCTGGAAGATGCGCTTACCCGCCTCTCCATCCTGGTCGCCGAAAACCCGGAAATCGCCGAGCTGGACATCAACCCGCTGATCGTTCATGCCGAAGGCCTTGGCTGCTCCGTCGCCGACAGCCGTATCGTCCTGAAGAAAGTCGCCAAATAAGATTTGACTGACTTTTAAGCCTCCAAAAGAGCGCGGACTCACGTTCGCGCTTTTTTTATGCAGAAATCTACAAAAAATTTCATTTTACCACTTGACATTCTTACAAATCAAGTTATAATGAAATAGTAGGGCTTTATATGTCCATTGAATTCGCTTAACGGTACGGAAACCACAACATCTATTATCGTTTCAGCGATTAAGGGTATGTTGTCATTTGACAGCATACTCTATAATACTATATAGATATAACACAAAAACAAGAGCGTAATCGGCTTTGGGAGTCGTTGCGTATCTATGTTTTTGGGGTTGTTGTGGACCTCCGTACCGGGATGCGTTTGACGTACTCCCTTTTTTTATTTCTTGAAATATGGGTATGTCTCTCCTCCTAAGCGAAACGAAACCTTTAATTCACTTGCGAGAAGCTATGACAGTAGAACATCCATTAATTCGCCGAGAACGTACCAATCTAAAGAGAATTCGAGAAAATACCCAGGCATTACAGGCAGCCGGTCAGTATCCACTCCAATTCCAGATGCCGACAGGAATTCAGTTTGAATTGACCGGTGCTTGTAATCTGCGCTGCAAACATTGCTACAATCGTTCCGGTGACTCAGACGTTCAAACACGCATGAAACCGGAAGATTGGCTGGCATTGTCGCGGCATATTGTTGAGAATGGCGGCATTTTTCAGTGTATTCTTTCTGGTGGCGAACCACTTTTGATGGGAGAAACTCTCATCAAAATTATGGATATTCTGCACGAAGACAATACAGGATTTGTGTTAATTTCTAACGGATTGCTAATGAATCACAGCTGGATTCAGAAATTTCGCAAATACTCTTTCAACTGGCTGCAGATTTCGATTGACGACAATATTCGCGAAAAACACGATGCCTTCCGCGGAGTTACTGGAAGCTGGGATGCCGCAGCACGAGCAGCACTAGGGGTTTCTTCCGCCGGAATTCCTCTGGCGATTGCACATACAATTACCCCGGATAATCTCGCAAGATTGCCGGAAATGGTCGAATTCGCGTATCAGCTGGGAGCCGGGTCGATTCTTTGCGGTGAAACGATGGTCAGCGGAAGAGCCGCGGAAAATGAACAGATTCTGCTCAATGAAGAACAGCGCGGCGCGATGTTTACGATGATTGAAACACTTCAGAAACATTGGGGAAATAAAATCATCATCCGTTACTCCATTCCAGAAGGAATTCAGCTGCAATACAAACTGGACCTGCCGGCATCTTCCATCATTATCCGTCCTAATGGAGATGTACGGCTCGACTGTACGCTTCCATTTACAATCGGCAATGTCTTGGAAACTCCTTTCACAGACATCTGGCGCAGCAAAGGAATCCATTCCTGGGAGAATCCAAAAGTACGCGGTTATATTCAAAATTTGGCATCCGGAATTATCAACCCGGATTTTATTAATCATGTTTCACGGGATAGAGAACTTTGATTCCCAATTATCCTAAAAGGAGAACTCAACATGAAAAACGAAACAAATGAATCTGAGAAAAAGACTTGGGAAGAACCCAAAATCACAGATAATGGCGTAACTGTTCGAAGTGCATTACTAATGGCAGCTGTAGGAGGTATCCTTGCGGCGGTTGGTGCATCAATGATAAATAGCGCAGCCAAAGAAATGGGAGAAGGATCCTTCAAAATATCTTTCTTAACGCCATCTTCTTCGGCGCTGAAACAAATATTT
>CAZRGJ010000266.1:0-4597 GCA_964599445.1 uncultured Planctomycetaceae bacterium
GTCCACTCCCCCCGCCTTGCCGAAAATGGTCTGAAATGGAGAAATTCTGAAAAAAATGTTAGAGATATAGTATGAATGGGGGGTGGTGTGCGGGGCGGTGCTTTTTTCTTTTTGTCGCAGAAACTTTTTTATTTCTGATTTGGCGGGGGTTGTGCAAATTATATTTTGTGTTAAAATGGATGAAGATTTGGGGGATGTTGGACGATTTAAACCATATTCCCAGAATAGAAACTGTTTTTTTCCTGGAGTCCCTTTTATGAAAACGAATTTCCAAAATTTTCAGACTTTTGCCTTTTGCGGTCTGGTTTTCATGCTCGTGTTTGTGTGCAGCTGCGGAACGAAGGCAGATCGTGAGATCATGAACGTCTCGTATGATCCGACGCGTGAGTTTTACGAAGCATACAATGAAAAGTTCATTGAACACTGGGCAGCGGAACATGACGGCGAGGTCATCGCGGTCGATTCGGCACACGGCGGATCCGGTTCGCAGGCGAAAAAGGTGGCGGACGGACTTCAGGCGGATGTCGTGACGCTGGCTCTTGGGTACGATGTGGAACTCATCGGCAACAAGATCCCCGGTGCGCTGAAGGAGAACTGGACGCAGGAATTTGCGAACAACAGCTGCCCGTATGTTTCGACGATCGTGTTTCTGGTGCGGAAGGGAAATCCGAAGAATATCCAGGACTGGAGCGATCTTGCGAAAGAGGACGTCGCTGTCGTGACGCCGAATCCGCGAACTTCCGGCGGTGCGCGGTGGAACTATCTTGCCGCGTGGGGGTGGCAGCTGAAGCAGGATCTTGGGACGCTGGATCCTGCGTTTCTGCAAGACCCAGCCAACGCGGAAAAAGTGGCGCAGGCACAGAAGAATGCGTTTGAGTTCGTGAAGAAAGTTCATCTGAACGCCAAAAATACCGCGATGCCGGAAGGAGCGCGTGCGGCGACGAATATTTTCGTGCGCGACGGTGTGGGCGATGTTCTGCTTGCGTGGGAGAATGAAGCGCTGAAGACGATCCACGGCGATAAGAATTTTGATTTTGAGATCGTGTATCCGACCGTTTCCATCGTTGCGGAACCGTCAGTAGCGATCATCAACACGACGGTGGAGGCGAAAGGGACCCGCGACATTGCGGAAGAGTATCTGAAGTTCATGTACACGCCGGAGATCCAGAAACTCATCATGGAGCACTACTATCGTCCCAGTCAGTCAGAGCTTATGGCGGAGAAAAAGGATATTTTCAAGGAGCTTGAACTTTTCCTTTTCAGTGATGTGTTCGGTACTTGGAAATCGGTTCAGGAAGAGCATTTCTCCAATGCGGGTCTCTTTGAGCAGATGATGACCGAGTGATGGATTCCGTTCATAGTAAATAGAGAAGAACGTTTGTTTCAGAAAAGGTCAGGCAGAGAGAATGTTTCGACGTCAAAAACGAGTATTGCCGGGTTTTCGCCTCACGATGGGGCTGACGCTGGTTTACCTGAGTCTTCTGGTACTCATTCCGTTTGCGGGACTGATCCTGACAGTCGGCGGGATGAGCTGGGAAGAGTATTGGGTAAGCGTCACGTCTCCGCGGGTACTCGCTGCTTTTCGCCTTACATTCGGCGCCTCGTTTTGCGCTGCGATGATCAATGCCATTTTTGGTTTCATCGTTGCGTGGGTCCTGGTCCGGTACAGATTTCCGTTCCGCCGGCTCGTGGATGCGATGGTGGACCTTCCTTTTGCAATGCCGACGGCAGTTTCCGGCGTCGCGCTCCTTGCACTTTTCAAACGTCTCGGGAATGCCCTGGATGTGAAGATCATCTTTACAGAATGGGGGCTTCTTCTCGCACTGACGTTCATTGGTCTTCCGTTTGTCGTCCGGACGCTTCAGCCTGCGATCGAGGATATCGAGAAGGAACTGGAGGAAGTGTCTGCCAGCCTTGGCGCGAATCGCTGGCAGACCTTTTGCCGAGTCATTTTTCCATTGCTGCGTCCGGCACTTTTCACGGGGTTTGCGATGGCGTTTGCCCGAGCTCTCGGCGAGTATGGGTCCGTCGTTTTTATCGCAGGAACGGCACTGCCGATCGTCTCGATTGAAATCGCGAAAAACCTTCAGGGGAATGAGGAAGATATGATGATTGCTGTGGCGATTGCGACGACGATGCTCATTGCGTCGTTCCTGATTCTTTTCTGTATCAATTTCATTCAGTTTTGGATGAATCGCCGATATATGGAAACGAACTGAGAGATTGGAGGAGAATTCATGTCTATTGTCCGCGGAAATACAGATGAACCTGCCTGGGTACGCAGACTTCTGATCCTGATCGCGATCACATTCATGGCGCTTTTCCTGCTTTTGCCTCTCGTGCTCGTTTTTTACTGCGCGTTTGAGGAAGGGCTCACGACTTACTGGGAAGCACTTACTGACCGGCGTACGCTGCGTGCTATTGGCGTAACGCTGTTGACTATTGGGATCGCGGTCCCCCTGAATGTTCTGTTTGGCATCGTTGCCGCGTGGTGCATCGGAAAATTCAATTTCTGGGGAAAAAGCCTTCTCATTTCGCTTATCGACCTTCCGTTTGCTGTTTCGCCGGTCATTGCCGGTCTTTTGTTCGTCATCCTTTTCGGGATGCACAGTGCGCTTGGCGATTGGCTGCTGAATTCGTTCGGCATTCGGATCCTGCATTCTACGACTGCGACGGTCATCGCGACGATGTTCGTGACTTTTCCGTTCGTTACGCGTGAACTGCTCCCTATCATGCAGGCGCAGGGAACGGAAGAGGAACTGGCAGCTCGGGTACTCGGCGCGAATGGACTTCAGATCTTTTTCCGGGTCACGCTCCCGAATATTAAATGGGCACTTCTTTATGGCATCGTTCTCTGCAATGCCCGCGCGATGGGGGAGTTCGGCGCAGTGAACGTCGTGAGTCACGGCGGGAAGAATAACACGCTCTCGCTGCTTATTTATGAAACGTATCAGTCGGATCTCGTGGCGGCATTTGCCGTTTCGACACTTCTGGCGCTCATGGCGATCGTGACGCTGGTACTGAAAACATTCATTGAGATGCGCACTGCCAGCAAGGAAGGCAAGCCGGTCTAGCCGGTCTTTTACGGAAATTTCAACCTAAATCAAAACTGGTATCGCACCAGTCCAGCTAAAATGAGTATCGAAGTTCAAAACATTACGAAATCGTTCGGCAATTTCCTCGCGCTCAATGACGTTTCCCTCTACATCAAATCGGGGGAACTGGTCGCGCTTCTTGGTCCGTCCGGCTCCGGAAAAACGACGCTTCTGCGCATTATCGCGGGGCTGGAAGAGGCAGATGAGGGAAGCGGTCCCATCCTCTTCAACAATCGGAACATGAAAGACTCGAAAGTTGGAGACCGCGGTGTCGGTTTCGTCTTTCAGCATTACGCGCTTTTCCGGCACATGACGGTTTTTGAAAATGTGGCGTTTGGCCTGCGTGTCCGTCCAAGAGCCACTCGCCCGGATAATGGAGAGATCCGACGCCGCGTGCTGGAACTGCTGCGTCTGGTCCAGCTTGATACGCAGGCGAATCGCTATCCGCATCAGCTTTCCGGAGGCCAGAGACAGCGCGTTGCGTTAGCGCGTGCTTTGGCGGTCGAACCGCAGGTACTTCTTCTGGATGAGCCGTTCGGCGCGTTGGATGCGAAGGTGCGCGTGGAATTGCGTCAGTGGCTCCGACGGCTGCATGACGAGATCCACCTCACGAGCGTGTTCGTGACGCATGATCAGGATGAAGCTCTGGAACTGGCGGACCGCGTCGCCGTCATGAATGCCGGGAAGATCGAACAGTTTGCGACTCCGAATGAAGTTTTCCATAAGCCGGCGACGGAATTCGTCATGAATTTCCTTGGGTCCGTCAACAAATTCCGCGGGCTGGTCGCAGATGGAAAGGTGCGTCTCGGCGAGCAGTTCATCATGGAGGTGCCGGAAAATACGGAAGAGGCAAAACTCTTCGTCCGCCCGCATGAACTTCAGATCTCGCACACGAAAGTGCCGAACAGCTTCAATCTTCGGGCGGTCATTACGCGGATCCATTCCGCAGGTGCACGGGTCCGTGTCGATCTGGAAACGCACAGCGGCGACGCAATGACGGCTGAAATGACCCATGCACGGCTTTCCGAGCTGAATCTGGAAAATGGTCAGGATGTCTATATCGTGCCGAGCAACATTCATGTTTTCGGAGCCGACGAGCACGCGATCGAGGAGTGAACGGTCTAAAGACCGATGCAGAGTCGGCAGAACGTCTCCCTTTCTTCCGGCGTAAATGCCGCAGAGCAAATGCCTTACGGCGGATGCTGGATTTTTTGCGGATCGGGAGCAAAGAGGCAGAGGGAAGCCGAGAAATTCAGAATTTTACGTAAAGGAATGGTGATCGAAAGAGAGCCGTTCCTTTTTTCATGGAATATTTTAGAATATTTTCTCGCATCTTATCCGAAATTCTAGTGTTTGGCGTCGTCTGAAGAGACTGAAACAAAAAAAAGTCTGAAAAATTTCCGTATTCCGAAAATGTTTCTTGAATTTTTCTGTGAAGAACAAGATCTCCTGAATTTTTCCTAACTTGGATTCATTCAATGAGTTAATAGGTTTTTCAGGGT
>CAZRGJ010000267.1:0-4597 GCA_964599445.1 uncultured Planctomycetaceae bacterium
AAAAAAGTTTGACTTTTCGGATGATTTTAAAATAAAAAAGGACCGAATCCGATGGGGAAACGGTCCTTTTGAGGTTGAAATTTGGGGAGTTCGCGTCCGTGTGCTGATTTTTACGGGATCAGAACGCTTCGTCCGGTCTGGCCGGTGATCGGGGCGAGTTCCGCACTTCCCGGCGCGACGATGCTTCCGGGATTCACGATGTCCAGCTTCCCGCGGTCCACCCAGACTCCGGCACCGTCCAGCTGGAAGATGCCCAGCGAGATCTCGATGCCCATTCGGCTGGTTTCAAAGCCGATCCAGCTTTCGACGAACGTGTTCTGCGCGGAAAGGAGCGAGTTGAGCGCGTCGATCAGGTCACGGGCAAACGAGTCTCCGAACTGGGAGGTCTGATTCGGTTTCGGCGGCTGAAGGAGCTGGAGGTTTGCCAGGTCCACTCGATTCATGGCGACGAAGACCGAAATGCGGCGCAACTCGAAATTCAGCTGGGCGACCTGGACCTGACGGACCAGCGTACGGATGTTTTTGTGGACGGAATCTTCGTAGTGCAGGTACTCACGGCGTGCGCGGTCGTAGGAAATGAGGGTCTCGACGTAATTGTTGCGCTCCGTTCTCCGGTCGACCGGCGTGTCGACGCTCAGACCGAGAGAGAGGGTGGAATTCTTGTGCGAGTTCTCCAGCCCGCTCTGAACGTTTGCCGTCACGGTCACGTCGCTTTTCAGAGCATTCGCGGCGATCTCGATCTTTCTCCATCGATCCACCAGTGCCGTGCGGGCGTTCATCCAGTCGAGACGGTTTTCGCGGGCGACGTCCAGCGCGTGCATCTCGTCGATCTCCACCGGCGTCAGGACGGCTGCGTCAAGGCGGGCGCGGGCCTGAAGCATCGACATGTCGAGGAGTTTGCTGTTGAACTGGTCCATCCACAGATCGAGTTCGACCGTGTTTCCGGTCGCCTGGACCTTGTGCAGCGATTCTTCGATCTCGGCCATGCGGTCTTTGAAGAGCAGATAGTCTTCTCCAAGCTTCTGAACACGATCACGGAAGAGCTTCGGATCGATCGCCGTTTTGTCCACTTCGCCGCTGAGGACTTCCGGACGCTGCGCGAGCCGACGGAGAGCCGCGATTCGTTTCGGATACGCCTGACGCAGATTCGCGAAATCCTGGTCGATGTTCCTGCAGAATTCACGCATCTGAACGACCTGGGCTTCCAGTTTCGTGATGGTGTCTGCGAAGGACGTGTGCCCGTTGCGCAGATCGCACTGGTAATCCGCGAGCAGATCGCGCATCTCGGTGACTTCGGGCGACATGAGGATGAACGGCTCAAGCATATCGTCCTGGACCGACGCATTGATTCCCGGCGGCAGTCCGAGGGCCATCTTGTACTGGTCAAGCGAGTTCTTGTAGCGGTTCTCCGCCGTCATGAGATTGATCTGGGCACTGAGGAGCGACTGGCGCGTCTGGTCGACCTGCGTTCGGTCAAGACGGTCTGCTTCGTAAAGCGCTTCCATTCGGTCCATACTGTACTGAAGGTCCGAGACGTTCTGTCTCTGGTTCGCCAGCTCCAGCTGCGTGTAGATCAGGCCGTAGAGATTGCCGGCACTGCTTATCGTTCCTTCTACGTCGGGGATCGAAGCTCCCCCACCGCTTCCGGGTGCCGAGATGCCGATCCCGCCGACCATGACGTTCACGTAGAAGCCCTGACGGTAGCGTTCCATCTCGCGCAGATTGCAGATGAAGGCACGTTCGGTCTGCGTGAGACTTTCAAGTGCGTACGCCCTGCCGTAATTGCGCAGAAGAGGCTGAATGAACGACATGTTCAGGAGCGTCGTGGAGATCCCGGAGGAATCGGAACTTCCGCCGCAGGTCCAGACGATGGAGTTCGCGATGTTTGCCGCAAACGTTCCGCCGAGAGCCGTGTATTTCGAACCGCCCGCGTCGACTGAATTCAGCTCGACGTTTCCCGTCCCGCGGAAACTCGTGTCGTAGTGCACACCGCCGCCAAGCGAATAGTGCACGTCGAAATCGTAGCGGTCCAGCGAAACACGGAGTGCCGAGAGGTAAATGTTCTCCATGGCACTCTGGTAGTCGGGAGAGTTAACCAGTGCGATCTGAATGGCCGTCTGACGGTTCAGAAGCACCTTCCCCTCGGCATCACGCGGAAGATTCGCCTGCCAGTTCGGATTTTCCACAGACTGGATCACTCCATTTTTCGTCCAGCCGTCCCACCCCTTTTTGCCGTAGACACACTGCATCATCGTGTGCGCCGTCGCGTCATCCTGCGGCATCGGCTGATTGTCGCGGTCGTACGGAAGATAGAAACGCGAATTCGGCGACATGTCGAAACGGTAATCCGTCATCGAAAGTCCCGGAAACTGGCATTTCTTTTCCTGAACGATCTGCTGAACGTCCGTGTTTGCCTGCTGACGCCAGTACTGACGCTGGCATCCGCTCAGAAGACAAATGACGCTCAAAATCAAAATCCCCGAAAGGACACCCGACTGCTGTTTTTTACTGAAAGAACCCATCGTTCATTCCTCATGCGAAACATTTTTATTCTCTTTTCGTTTTTCATGGGGGGGCGTATGAAAAACCACTGAACCGAACACTACGATCCCGTGTGTTGGATTCATCGACAGATAAATAGGTAAACTTTAACGATTATTCTGATTTTTTTGAATGTGTGGATTTTTCCGATTTTGTGGGATGTTTGCTCTAAAAAAGAGGCAAAATGTCCGCGTTTTCGTCAGGCAGGGCAGATCGGGAAATTTTTTGGGAGTGCTTTTGAGGCTTGAGGAGGGATTTTTTTGACTTTTTTGTTTTTTTTAAGAAAAAAAGAAAATTTTGACGGCGCAACTGTTGACATTGAGTAACTATTAAGTATACTAAAGAATTGAAGAGTGGGCAGTGCGGTTTCCAGCGGTTTGTGTTCACTGGATCTCCGGCGTGCTGCTTTTCGAATGATTTTGTAGATCCATGAGAATTTTGTTTCAGAGTTTTCCCGTGATCGGAATTTTTTCCAATGGAGGGTCAGCCCATGAAAAGAATGCTTTTTTTGTTGATTGTGTGTGCCGCGTTTTTCATGATGTCGGCGAGAGAAGCTGAGGCGCAGGTCTCGGTGCAGATCGGTATCGGAGCCCGCCCGTACTATGGCGTTTACTATTCGCCGTACTATTATGCGGTCCCGCAGCACGTGCATGTCCTGCCGCCGCCTCCGCCGTCGCACGTGCATCACCATCCGCCGCATTATCGGCATCACCACGCTCCGCCGCCCCCGCCGCGGCATCATCATGCCCCGCATCACCACCATCATCGCTGATCGTGCGGAATGAGTGAATTGGGAATAAACGGAAAGCTCCTGCCTTTGGGACCGGAGCTTTTCGTTTTTTTTGTGGAAGAGCTGGAGATCGACGGGATCCTGACTTGACGTTTTTTGTTGTTTCTGCTAGAATAAGGAGAAAGAAAATGAAACAGAATCAAAAATTCCCTTTTTTGAGGAGGAACTATGGAAAAATCTGCAAAACTATTTGATCTGACGGGCAAAAAGGCTGTCGTGACGGGCGGATCGATCGGCATCGGCCGCGGATATGCGACGGCACTGGCTATGGCGGGGGCGGACGTCGCTATCGTGAACCGGGATGAGAAGACCGGCGCAAAAACGGCTGCGGAACTCGCAGAGATGTACGGTGTCGATTCGTTCTGCATTCCGTGCGACGTAACGGATCCCGACCAGGTAAACGCCATGATGGACGAGGCAGTGAAACGGCTCGGCAGGCTGGATATTGCGGTCAATAATGCGGGGATCGCGCTTCTGGGGGCGGACGAGAACGTGCCTCCGGAAGATTGGAAAAAGGTCATGGATGTGAACGTTTCCGGAATGTTCTACTGCTGCCAGGCGGCTGGTCGGGTCTTCATCCGGCAGGGAAACGGCGGGAAAATCGTGAATACGGCCTCAATGTCGGCGCGTATCTGCAACTGCAATGCGTCGTACAATGCGAGCAAAGCCGCTGTCGTGCAGCTCACCCGAATGCTGGCGGCAGAGTGGGGACAGTATAATATTAATGTGAACTGCCTGAGTCCGAGCTACATTCTGACGCCGATGCACGCATCTTCGCCGCTGAAACTGCGTGAACGGATCCGCGAACTTACGCCGCTGGGACACGTTCAGCGTGTTGAAGACCTCTACGGGCCACTGATCTTCCTGGCGTCCGAGGCGTCCAATTACGTGACCGGTACGGAACTGCTCGTCGACGGCGGGCATACGCTCAACAGCTGGCTCGTGCCTTTGAAACGGGCACTTCCGCCGCGTGTTTCGCCGCAGGAAGAAGTTGTTCAGCTCAAGCATGACCTTGATCTGCTCGGTGTTTCGTACGATGAAAATGGGATCAATGAAGCACTTCACCCCAACATGGCGGAGGCCTTCGGCGCGATGTTCGGCGACTGAGTCGGACTGTGGATCCCGATCCTGGACGGTTTTTCTTGCCGGACTCGGAATTTCCAGAAGATCCACCAGCCCCCGTTACGCTGGCCGCTCTGTTTTTTGAGTGCGCGCCCCCCTCTTTGGAGTGCGACAATTCAGTCACGCAGTGACTTTTGCCGCTTT
>CAZRGJ010000268.1:0-4529 GCA_964599445.1 uncultured Planctomycetaceae bacterium
GTCTTTACTCAGAATCTGGTCTGTGCCGCTCCGGTGGTTCTGGACCGCAGCCGCGTTCCGAGCGAAAAGATCCAGGCGATCGTGGTGAATTCCGGAAACGCGAACGCATGCACAGGAGAACGCGGACTTCAGGATGCCCAGCAGATGGCGCGCTGGGCTGCGGAAGCCGTTGGTGCGGAGGAAGACGGTGCTCTGGTCATGTCGACCGGCATCATCGGTCATTTTCTGCCGATGGGGACGATCGAGAGTGGCATCAAAAAAATCACGAAGAAGCTCAAGGATGACGAAAAATCGCTCATCGCTGCCGCCAAGGGCATCATGACGACCGACACGCACCACAAACTATTCTCAAAGCAGGTCACTCTGGAAGACGGAACGGTCGTGAACATCGCGGGCATGGCGAAAGGCGCAGGCATGATCGCGCCGAACATGGCGACGTTTTTGGGAGTCGTGCTGACGGATGCCGTCCTCGACGGAAAATCGGCCCAGAAACTTCTGAAAAAAATCGTCCACACGACGTTCAACTGCATCACGGTCGACGGACACACGAGCACCAACGACTCGCTCCTTCTTTTGGCCAACGGTGCGGCAGGAGGACAGAGTGCCGCGAAAAGCGAGGATTTCGCCAACGCCCTGGAAAGCATCTGCGCCGACCTGGCCCGTTCGATCGCGAATGACGGTGAAGGAGCCTCGCATCTCGTCACGATCAACGTGAAGGGCCTGAAGACCGAAGCTGACGCACGGCACATTGCGCGTCTGGTTGCGGAAAGTCCGCTCACAAAATGTGCGCTTTACGGAAACGACCCGAACTGGGGACGGATCATGTCGTCGGCAGGATATTCCGGCATTCCGTTTGACGTCAAAAAGGCGACGCTGCACATTAACGGATTCCTCGTTTTCGCGGACGGCGCACCGACGGATTTCGATGCAGCCGAGGTTTCCAAATCAATGGCATCCAACCGCGAGATCGTCATTGATCTGAAATTCGGCGAAGGGCGTCAGAGCTGCCGATTCTGGACGTGCGATCTGACGACAGACTACGTACACATCAACGCCGACTACCATACCTGACCCATTCCGTGCGCGTTCTGGACCTGTTTCAGTGCGCGCTTTTTTTGAATTCAATTCTCCCGGCGGGATCCGTCCTGCGTGAGATCCGTCCAGTGCCGGGACTTTTTCCGTCACGTCATTTCCTCAGTACCAATTCCGTCATTCCATTTCCCGAAAGGAGTTCCGTCATGAACTACGATGAAGCGCTTCTGGATGCAGTCCGACTGACGCTCATCAGCGGGATCGGGCCGCGGATCCGAAGGAATCTGCTGGACTATTTCGGGAATGCCTCCGAAGTCTTTCGCGCCGATGTTTTCGAGCTGCGCAAAGTCCAGGAGGTCGGCGGGAAGGCAGCGTCGGCCATTCTTGCGGCACGGGACACGATTTCGGTCGAAAAGGAACTGGCACTCTGCGAGAAGCACGGGATCCGGATCCTGCTGGATTCCGACCCGCAGTTTCCGCGAATGCTCCGCGAGATCCCCGACGCACCGGGACTGCTTTACGTAAAAGGAAATCTTGCGCCGCAGGACAATATGTCGCTGGCGGTCATTGGGACTCGCCATGCGTCGTACTATGGCGAACGGCAGACGGAGCGTCTTACCGGTGAATTCGTCCGTGCGGGCTTTTCCATCATTTCCGGTCTGGCCCGCGGGATCGACGGGCTGGCGCACAAAGCCGCGCTGGATGCCGGAGGGAGGACGGTCGCGGTTCTCGGACACGGTCTGGGACTGCCGGTCTATCCAACGGAGAATCAGCGGCTTGCGCATCGGATCCTGGATTCCGGAGGTGCGCTCCTGAGCGAGTACGCGCCGATGGTCCCCGCCACGCAGTTCACCTTCCCGCAGAGAAACCGGATCATTGCGGGAATGACGCTGGGAACCGCGGTCATCGAGGCAGGCTCACGCAGCGGGACGACGCTCACGGCACAATTCGCGCTTGAGTACGGTCGGGAAGTCTTTGCGCTCCCCGGCCCGGTCGACTCACCCGTTTCGACGGGATGCCATCGCCTTTTGCGTCAGGGAGCGTGCCTTCTGGAGAGCGTCGATGATGTCCTCGAGGCCCTCGGTCCGATACGCGACCGATTTCCCAAAGAAAGCGGCGTACCGGAAATGCTCATCGAGCATCCTGCCGAAATCTCGCTCACGGAAACAGAACGAAAGATCCTCGATGCGATCCCATCCAGCGGAGCCACGGTGGACGAGCTGACGGCAGGAACGGGGATCCCGGTCTGGAAGCTCATGACGCAGCTTACCGGACTGGAGATCAAGCGGATGATCAAACGCGGTGCGGGACAGCGCATCCACCGTGCCTGAATCTCTGGATGGACGGGTGTTCTGTTCTTTTTTCCTTCCCCAACGAAACCTGGAATTCCAAGGAGAGAAAATCATGGCTAAAATCGTCGTCATCGGCAGTTCCAATACGGATATGGTCATCAAATCCCGTACACTTCCGCGCCCTGGAGAGACGGTCATCGGCGGGAAATTCGTCTGCAATGCAGGCGGAAAGGGGGCGAATCAGGCAGTCGCGGCGGCTCGGCTTGGTGCGAAGGTCGCGATGATCGCGCGTGTTGGCAACGACATGTTCGGCGAGCAGGCGAAAGCGGGTTTTGAAAAAGAGGGGATCGACGTTTCCTGCGTCAAGATGGACGAAACGGCCGCCACCGGCATAGCACTGATCCTCGTGGACGAAAATGCCGAGAACTCCATCTCGGTCGCCTCCGGCGCAAACGAAAATCTCTCTCCCGCGGATGTAGACGAAGCCGAAAAAAAGTTCCATCTCATCTCCACGGCAGACATTCTGGTCGTTCAGCTGGAAACGCCGATGGAGACGCTCCTCCACTCGGCAGAACTCGCCGAGAAATTCGGGATCCCGCTCATTCTCGATCCGGCTCCCGCACCGCAAAACGGCCTTCCGGACGCACTTCTTTCCCGTCTGACGCTCCTGAAGCCGAACGAGACGGAAGCCTCTTTCATCACCGGGATCGACGTCTGCGATCTGGCCAGTGCAAGGAAGGCGGTACGGATCCTGCACGAACGCGGCGTGAAGCAGGTCATCGTGACGCTCGGAAAAGAAGGCGTTCTGGTCAGCGACGGTACTTCCGAACCGGTCCACGTGCCGTCGATCTCCGTCGAGGCCGTCGATTCCACCGCGGCCGGCGATGCATTCAGCGGTGCGCTGGCCTGTGCGCTGGCTGAGGGGAAAACGCTCCTTGACGCAGCCCGATTTGCCGTCACTGCGGCGGGATTGAGCGTCACGAAACTCGGTGCCCAGCAGTCGATGCCGCCCCGTGAAGAAGTCGAAGCGAAACTCGCCTGACACGAATTTCATGGAAGACGCAAATGACACAAATGGCTCATAAAATCATTTTTTGAGATCCGTGTCTTTCCGTGCATTTTATATTGAAAAATTTCCAGCCTGGCACTTCTGTATCTTATCCGGTTTTTGTGATGAAAATCGCGATGTGAACAGATGCGCAGCTGGCGGATGGATCTTTTTTTATTTTATTTTCCGAATTCCTTGACTTTTGGAGACAGTTCGGATATAATTGGATAAAAAGAAATTTGTTCAGGAGCAAAAAATGCAGACTGCAAATGGAAAACCGTTTTTGTCCGCAGCGTCGGATGTCGTGTTTCAGTATATTTTTTCTTCGGCCAAGTCCGAAGAATGCCTTCTTCACTTTATTAATGCAGTACGCATGAGTGCCGGCAGACCATTGGCACGGGAAGTGGAGATTCGGAATCCTTTTAATCTGAAGGACTATGAATCCGATAAAAGAACTATCCTTGATATTAAGGCGACGGACGAAACCGATCGCACCTACGATATCGAGATCCAAACTGCCAATGAAATTGCATTTCCTGAAAGAATGCTTTACTATTGGGCGCAGCTTTTTGCAAATCGGCTGACTTCCGGTGATGGATATGAACGGCTTCGTCCTGTCGTTTCCATCATCCTGACTCGTTTTCCCCTTTTTAGTCAGTTGAACGATCTCCACAATGTTTTCAATATTGCTGCGGAAAAGGATCCCAAAGTACTCCTTACCCGCCATTTTGAAATGCATACTTTGGAGCTGACGAAGAGAAAATGGGAACGATTTGTCGAACAATTGACCGTCCAAGCTCAAAATCAGATATATTTGCGGAATTGGATCGATTTTTTACTTTACTCCAGTCAGAAAACGGAGGCTGAAATGGAAACGCTTGCATATAATACCCCGGGATTGGATCTTGCGTACCAGAAACTTGTTGAAGTAAATTCGGACGAGCGAATGCGGGAACTTGCTTGGGCTCGCGAAAAAGCGATTCGTGACGAACATGGAAGACTCCTCTTCGCGATCGAAGAGGGACGTGCAAAAGGAATGGCCGAAGGACGTGCAAAAGGAATGGCCGAAGGACGTGCCGAAGGACGTGCCGAAGGACGTGCTGAAGGACGTGCTGAAGGACGTGCTGAAGGACGTGCTGAAGGACGTGCTGAAGGAC
>CAZRGJ010000269.1:0-4489 GCA_964599445.1 uncultured Planctomycetaceae bacterium
CTTTCACGACCAAAGAGGAGGTTCCCGTCCCCAAAATTTTACCCTGACCATCCTCCTGGTTTAAAATGGACCGCAGGAAACCGCAGTGAAACGTCCCCTGCGGTTTCCGTCCCGAAAATCCACAAATCCACCCATTTTCATTTTTTCAGGAGTCAAACATGAGATCGACTTTTTTGAATAAAACGCTCCGCGCGTTTCTTCTGCTGCTGGTTTCCGCGGGATTCGCACAGACGGCTGGATCCGCACTGGCGGCGGACTTCGACTACTACGTGAACTTCCATCGCGGCGGCGGAGCAGAACGACCCGAAAATACGCTGGAAACGTTTCTCTGGGCATGGAACATGAACGTGATCCCGGAAGGGGACGTCCAGTACACGAAAGACGGCGTCGCCGTCATGTTTCATGATGCGAATGTGAATCGGATGGTCTGGGATCTTCCGGAAGAACTGAAGGGGAAGAGGATCCGCGACCTGACGTGGGAGGAAGTCCGAAAATTTGACGTCGGCACGCACGCAGGAACGGAATTCGCGCTTCAGAGGATCCCGACGATGGAATCCGTTTTCTGTGCGATGGCGAATTTTCCGGAACGGATGTTCTACCTGGACGAAAAAGGGCTGACGGAGGAAGATCTGCGCCAGATCGCCGAGCGCGTCCGGCACTACGGGATCCAGAAGCAGATGTTCTTCACCTCCGGAAACTACGACAAAATGCTGAAATGGAACGAGATCTGCCCGGACGGCGTCGGAATGCTCTGGCTGGGGTACGTCTGGACGAAAGACAAAACGGCGAACATGGAGGGACTGAATACCGTGCTGAAACGTCTGCGCGAAAACGATTTCCGCGGCGTTGACCATCTTGTGCTTCACATTCAGGCTGACCTGAGCAAAGAAGATCCATTTGAGCCGAAAAGCGATTTCATCCGCGCGTTTGCGAAAGAAATGAAGGACCGCGGCATTCCGATGGAGACCATCACGTGGTCCAACGGAAAAGATCCGGAAGTTTACCGTCGGCTGCTTGACCTTGGCGTGACGGGGATCGCGACAGACTTTCCGAGCGTCGTGATGCCGATCATCGAAGAAGCCCGGCAGAAAAACGCCACGAAAGAATGACGTTTCGGCACGTTAAAGAAAGAGGCCGGAAACTCGGAGCCCCGGCATCCGGATTCAAAATCACTCCCGCTCTCCATTCCTTACGGAAAGCGGGATTTTTTATTTTCGGCCCCGATTCAGGAGCCGGTTCCAGCGCGGTTCACGCCCGATTCCAGCGCGATTTAGGCCCTAATCTCCTGCGAGTTCACTCTGCACTATCCAGCTGAATGAAGATCGGCGTCAGCGGCGAAAGCTCCGCGCTGAGCACCTTGCCGCGGACGGAGACGTCGATCTCTTTCAGTTCCTCCGAATTCAGGATCGAAAGCGTCTTTCCTTCCGGCGTGCGGAACGTGCATTTCTGTGTTTCTTCCGTCGTGTTCACGAGCAAAAGCCACGTCTTTCCCTCGAACGCATAAAGTCGGTGAGCGACCGCTTTTGAGGAGTTTTCCTCCGGCACGATCTCCATCGGTTTTTCGGTCGAAAGAAGGATCGGGACGCGGCTCTCCACTTCACGCATGATCTTCACGACTTCTGCCCAATGTTTTTCCCGTTCCTTTTTGTTTTCCTCAGCAGAACGCACGGGATACGGTGGGTCCCGGTGCACGATGTCGAACAAACTGTAGCCGACGATGCCGTTTCCGCCCCCTGCGATGCACATCCAGACCATGGCGCGCATTTCATCGAAAGTCGGACGGCGGAACGTTTCCGGCGGAATATCCAGTTTATTGTAGATGCCCCAGTTGAAAAGCTGCGGGACCTGCCAAAGTGCGCGAGTACCCCAAACGGCCTCATGCGTCGCTTTCGTCCACTCGTGCGCCTGTCCCGGCTTGAGCGTGAGATCCCAAGGGCGCGTGATCGGGTACGGGTCGGTCCCAATCACGTCGTAGCTCGGCAAAAGGCCTCGGATCTGTTTCGGCTGGTCCGTCACTGCGATCGTCGGACGGGACGGATCGGCATTTCGGACGGCATCCTGGTGCCTTTTCAGATTCGGAAGGAACGAGATCGGCGCCTCATCGAAAACGTACCAGGCGAGGATCCCCGGATGGTCTTTCAGGGATTCGATCCGCTTCACGGCCCCCGCGATCCCTTCATCCGGACGCTCTCTCCAAAAACGGGTCGAGTAAATCGTCCGGATCCCGTTCGCATACATTTTGTCCATCGTTTCCCGCGAGAGCTGATGGTACGAAATGACGCAGTTGAACGGCGAATCCGCCAGACGCACAATATCCTCATCCGTCAGGTCCAGCGTGTAAAGCCCCATGGGAAAAAACGGTTTTCCGTCGAGGATCAAACGCTGGTGCGCGTCGATCCACGCTTTGCGTTCCGGCATTTTTTCGAATCGGGTCAGCGGGAGCGTCTCAATGTCCGGTTCATCGGAATCGGTACGCGGAACGGTGACTTTCAGCGTATACTCACCCGGCTTGAGCGGCGTCGTGTCGACGTCAAAGACGAGCGTTTCCGGAGAGTCTTCCGTCCACGCGGCTTCAATGTCTGACGAGATGAGTTTTCCGTCCGCGTTCAGAATTTCCAGGCGGCTCTGTGCCCGGATCGCTTCTGAGACTCCGCGTTTTTTGAGTCCAACATAAACTTTCAGAGGACCGCCAGCCGTCTGATTCCGGTAGCAGTCTGTCGAGACGGCTTCAATGCGGGAAAGCCGGACCCGCTCGATCTGAATGTCGTCGAACCAGACCGTCCCGGTCGCTCCGGAAGAGCCGAAACAGCAGATCGTTGCTTTCGCGCAATTTCCCGGAACCTCGCAGATGAGAGCGACCCGGTGCCAGTCTGATGTACCGGACGCTCCGGAAAAATAGTCGCCGGAAAGGTACTTTTCGTCAGCGTCCCAGTACTCCACGCAGAACGCACCGCCGTTTCCCGTCACGTCCTGCGTTTTGATGTTCACGGAAACTCGCGCACCGGAACCAGCAGGCATCCCGGAAACTGCCGCTTTGGAAAGCGCGTAGAAATTCTCGTCGGTATTCTGCCACCGAAGCGAACATTTTCCGGAACTGGAGACCGTCTCATCGACCGAGTAGACTTTTTGGGAATAAAACGTCCACTCTGCGGCCGTTCCGTCCTCGTTCACGTTCTCGAAAGACGCATTCGGCACGCCCGGCGTCTCCTCGACCGCTCCGGAAACTTCTGCGGAAACCTGCGGCACTCCTAGCCAGACGGAGAGTCCCATTACGGCTGAAAGACTCAAAATGAAGGAAGAAAATCTGCGCATGGCGACCTCCTTGAATAAAAAATCAGAATTTGGCAGGCAAACAAAATGACGGACCATCCGGGAACTACATACCGAATGAACCAGAATGAAATGTCCAAGAATCGGAAAATGACCGGGAATCGGCACTGTTCCGGTTCCCGGTAAAGTCGAACAGATGCCGATTTACGGCAGGTTCCCGGAGAAGCGGACCTCGATCTCCTGCGGAGCGTCGGTGACGGGGAAAGTCACGGCGAGACGGCGGATCCCGCTGTTCTGATTTTCATCCGGTCCCGGCGTCGTGGCGAGGTCCTCGAAACGGGCGTCTGCCGCCGTGCATTTTTCCAGCAAAACGCGAAGTTTCTTCTCTTCTTTTCCGGCATTCTGCGTCAGGACGGCCATCTTTCCGTCCGGGGAGATCTCGATTTTCGCGCGCGTATGGAACTGCCAGACAAGCGGCTTCCCGATCGTGCTTTCCGTACCGGGACCGATCTCGTCGCGGAGGGTCACGCACGATTTTTCGCGGTCAAGGCAAACCTTTCGGCGAGAGTAGGCCAACTGCCCGGCATACGCCTGCGTGAGGTCCGTCCATGCACTTCCCGCAACAGGCGTGGAGGTGAAATCCTCGATCCTGCTGGATGCTTTCGGGTTCTGATTCATCCCGTCAATGCAGAGCGTGTTCTGTCCGCGGGTCGCGAGCCGATAGTAAGTCCAGCGCATTCTCCCGAAATACCCCGGCAGATTGTAGTTGTCCGTCCCAAGCTCTACGGCCCAGCGCACGGAATCGTGGTTCAGGACGAACGTCCCAAGCTCAAGATGACTGTGGTTGACAGCGTTTCCGCCCGCTTTGAAACCGACGAACCATGCGTTCGGGTCCGTCCAGGAGCTTCGGAACGACGCGACTTCCGCATCCCGGAACGTGAAATCAAGCGGGACTTTCTCCATGTCCGCCTTCGCAGGGCGATAGTACCAGACCGCCGTCGGGTAGATATCCTTTCGGTAGTTCAGGTAAAACTGTGTCCATTCGGGCCGGCCGTAGCGGTTCGCGAACCACATGAGCTGGGAGTGCGCGATGATCCCGGCGTTGGCGTCGGCAAAATTGAAAGAACGTCCCTGCGGGTCCGCCAGCGCGATGAGCGAATCGCCCGTTCTGTCGAAACCTTCAAAGTCGGCGAGTCCGAAATCGGAGCCGAGCGCGGAT
>CAZRGJ010000270.1:0-4486 GCA_964599445.1 uncultured Planctomycetaceae bacterium
CGGCAGCGTCAAGGAACTCCACACAGGACGCGAAACGCTTGTCCGGCTGGGGCGAGAGTGCTTTTTTCAGGGCTTTATTGAGTGACTTCGAGAATTTTCTCGAACTGGGGTCAAGATTTACTTTCCATAGAATAAGCTCCGCATGATTCATATCGTACGGAAGTTCACCGCTGAGCATTTCGTAAAGGACCATCGCCAGCGCATACTGGTCAGTGCGTCCATCCTGCTGGTGTCCGTAATGCTGTTCCGGTGCCATGTAATGCGCCGTACCGCTGGTATCGCAGGCCAAATTGAGAGACCGGCTGTTCAAAATCGTGGTGTTCACATTGATTCGCGCAGACAGTCCGAAATCGATCAGTACCGGTCGTGTCGGTGCACCGGGAGAAGTTTGAGTAAACATGATGTTTTCCGGTTTCACATCCCGATGGATGACCCCCTGATTGTGCGCAAAATCCAGAGCCTCCGCGATCGGACGCAGGATCGGCAGAAGTGTTTTCAGCGAAAGTCCCTTCTCATGCAGAATACTGTCTCTGAAACCAATCTTTCAGCGTTCCGCCCTCTGCATAGTGCATGACGAGATAGTCGCCGTATTTCTCAACGACGTTTCGCGTCACCAAAGCGCAGATATTTTGATGGACCAACTTCTGTGTTCTGGCAAAAACACGCTCGACCTGCTCCATTGCTTTCTCGTTCCGGCGCATTTCCTTCGTGAGGATCTTGATCACTACATCCCGGCTTTTTTCATGGCCCACAAGTTCATCCGCAAGCCAGACTTGCCCCATGCCGCCGTTACCCAGCCACTTTACCAAACGATAGTTTTGAAATTTTCCAAATATCATCCCCGGCTTCAGTTCGGAAAATTGCTTTTCATCGTAATTGACTTCGCTGGAAGTCATCAGATCCAAAGGATTCTGTGTTTTCTCCACATTTCTTTTGCTCATAAATCATTTGCCCCGCGCACACTGCAAATAAAAAATTCTTTCATTTTACTTCTGTTTCGTCAAAAAGTCAAGTAGGGGTGAAGAATTTTCATCCAAAAAATCTTTTTTGCTTGACTTTTATTTCAGATGGAGTAAACTGGTGGACAGAGTGTTTTTCCTTTTTTCCGCAAGGCGAGTTTATGTTTGAAAATTTTGAAAATATCGTCGTTCAGGTCAATGATGTCCTCTACAGTTACGTGCTGATCATGATGCTCATTTCTGCCGGAGTATATTTCACGCTTCGGACGCGGTTCATGCAGCTTCGGCTCTTCCTCGAACAGTTTCGGTGCGTGACGGAAAAGCCTGCCGGAGAGAATGAGACTTCTTCTTTTCAGGCACTCATGGTCTCGACGGCGTCGCGTGTGGGGACGGGAAATATCATCGGAGTTTCGACGGCGATCTGTCTCGGAGGGTATGGCGCGGTCTTCTGGATGTGGCTCATCGCTCTTTTGGGCGGCGCAACCGCGTTCATCGAAAGCACACTCGCACAGCTCTACAAACGCCGCGGTCCGGACGGCTGGTACGGAGGACCTGCGTACTATATCGAAACGGCACTGCGTTCCAGGCCGCTGGCGGTCCTTTTCTCCGTGTGCCTGATCCTCACGTACGGTTTCGGGTTCAATATGCTGGCGTCGTACAATCTCCAGTCCACGTTCTCTTCCTACCGGTTTTACGATGCGCAATGGTCGCCGTGGATCATTGGAGCCGTCCTTGCGCTAATCGTAGCGTACTGTCTGTTCGGCGGCGGAAAACGGATCATCCGCGTCACGAGTATCCTCGTTCCGTTCATGGGAATTGCCTACATTGCGGCTGCGGCGTACATCGTTCTGCTGAATGTTTCCCTCCTTCCCGGCATTTTCTCCCAAATCTTCCGCGATGCGTTTGATTTCCCGGCCATTTTTGGAGGTTTCAGCGGTTCGTGCCTGATGTACGGGATCCGGCGCGGTCTCTACAGCAACGAAGCCGGCGTCGGTTCCGCCCCCAACGCTGCCGCCTCCGCTGATGTCTCGCATCCCGCGAAACAGGGACTCGTTCAGCTTCTTTCCGTCTTCATCGACACGCTGCTCGTCTGCTCCGCGACCGCCTTCATGTGTATGTGCTCCGGAATCGAGCCGACGAAAGCTCTTTCCGGTGCGCCGTATGTTCAGGAATCGCTCCGGTGCGCCTTCGGCTCGTTCGGACCGATATTCATTACGTCGGCGATGATCCTGTTCGCCTTCACGACACTGCTTGGCAATCTCTACTATGTCGATCAAAGTATCTTCTTCCTTCTCGGCCGCAAACCGGGGAAATGCCTTTCGCGGACCGTCTGTGTCCTCGCGTCGTTCGTCATTTTTCTGGGAGCCGGACTCAACGCGGACCTTCTGTGGAGCCTCGCAGACATCACCATGGGAGCGATGGCTTTGATCAATATCCCGGCGATCGTGATCCTGGGGAAATACGCACTCGCAGCCCTCAGAGACTACGAAGAAAAGATCCGAAACGGCAAAGAACCGGATTTCCGCGCAAAAGACATCAACCTGCCGCACGAGGTCGACGGCTGGAACTGACGGACGCTTTGCCATGGAACCGCTGGGGATCCTCCTCAAAACACAGAATCGGGATCTTTCAACACGCAGGCCCCCCATGACGCTGAATTCACGAGGAAGCGTTCTTCGTGTTTTCAGCGTCAGAACCGGTTCGTACCGATCCAAAGTCCCCTTTATCTGCTATTCCGAAGCCGGTATTCTGTATCCGATCAAAAAAATTTCAGGAATTTCTGAAAATCTGGATAAAAATTTTGAACATTACGTAACGCCTGAACGTTCTTTTCTATGGCGGAGATCTTTTGGGGAATTTCCGCAAGAAACCAAATCGGCACTTTTGAAATTTGGGAGGAATGCGAAGGTTTTGGGCTGCACTTTTTTTGTTTCTGACGGTTTTGGGTGGAATTGGATGCTGGTATTTCTTCGCGAGCGTTCCGCTGAAAGAACTGCCGGGGGACGGATTTCTGCCGGAAGGGGTGAAGCTGAAAAACGGCACGCTGAACTGGTTTGAAGTCCTGAAATCGCAATATCCGGAGGGATGGCAAACGGATCGGAATGCGTTTCGGCGGCTTGCGAAGACGGTTTTGCTCCATGAACGGGTAATGGATCGGCCTGCGCTTTCCGATGAGGAACGGGAAGAGATCCTGGAGAAACAGGAAGAGATGATGGAACTGCTCGCGCTTGAGCCAGAGGAATGGAAAAACGCGGGTCTTCTTCCGGATCCGCTCAGTGCGTACAAAGAAATGCTCTTTGAGAAATACGCCGACGACGATGCAGAGCGGGAAAAAAGAGACGCGGAAAATTCCATAGAGATACTCTGGAAAGATCCGGATTTTACGGCAGAATGGGTCCGGGAAAACTCGCCGCTGCTGGATGAGATCGCGCGGATCGTGCAGGAATCCGAAATATTTTTCATTCCGATGGTCGGAGACGGCCGTTATCGCGCTGGAAACCAACCGATTCCCTACTATAATTCGGTCCAATTATTGGCGGAGAGATTGATGTTTCGAGCTGGATGCCGAATCTCGCAAGGTGAACTGGACAGTGCGATCGCAGACGCAGAGACCTGCCGCCGTTTGAGTCATCTGTACCAGAAGAATACCCTATTCCTTGTGGAATTTCTGAGCGGGTTCAATATCAAGCCAAGAGTACTGGCTCTCCCATTTTATGAAAATGCCGACACGCCGCTTTCCGCAGCCCAGCTTGCGAAACTGGAGGAGATCGCCCAAAAGTATCCGATGAAAGTACAGGAGGACGTTTACTCCCGCATTGCCCGGAATGAGAGAATGATGTGCCTGATGATCTTTCTTCCAAGTCCATATCCAAATGATCTTGGGTTCGATCCGATGAATCATCCGCTCTTTTATCTGGGAGTAGACTGGAATGCCGCAGTGAAGGAAACGGCAAGGATCCAGGTAAAACGGCAAACGGATCCGAAGCTGGATCTCGAGGCGGAGCAGAAAGAGCAGCTTCAAAAACTGTACGAGCATTTTCCACTGAGTTTCCTCTTAAAAAAGGCGGATGAAGCGGTTAATGAGCTGGAAGAAGGCAGTCTGTTTCCATGGTGTTTCCTTCCACGGAAAGATCGCTCTATCCTGCTGGGAATGAAAATGGACATGATTGCGGACATGCGATCGGTGCTGCAAAATACATACGATTATGTGTCCCTGGAACGGTTCCTCATCGCACGGGAACGCTACCGCCTTGCGAATGGCGGAAAATGCCTGCCCCGTACGCTTTCGGATGCTGACGGGAAACCGCTTCACTCCTGGCGCGTTCTGCTTCTGCCGTACCTGGGAGAGGCCGAAAAGGAACTTTTCGCGAAGATCCGATTGGATGAACCGTGGGATTCACCGCACAATGCGCAGTTCCACGCGGTAAACGTAGATGCTTTTGAGCGGAAAGTTTCTCCGAACTGGGGAAAAATCGAGGAATGGAACTCCGGCGAGACCTTTTTCGCAACTAAAAAGGATCCGGACT